>NZ_JBEZYN010000029.1:0-86822 GCF_040638605.1 Streptomyces sp. NPDC026092 | reverse complement strand
GTTGATTTTTGGCACGCTGTTGAGTTCTCAAGGAACGGACGCTTCCTTTGTACTCACCCTCTCGGGCTTTCCTCCGGGCTTTTCCCTTCGGTCTTTCGTGTTTCCAACCTTACCAGATCGTTTTCCGTTCCGTTTCCGGTTCGGATTTTCTTTCCGGTGGCCTGTTGGCTGCCTTTGCCTTTCGGCGTGGTCACTACTTTAGCCGAATTCCCCGGCGACTCATAATCGAGCCATTCGGAACAGATTTCGGCATGCCGAAAACCGCACCCGTTGGGGTTCGTCGTAGGTAGTGGATGGCCGCTTCGGGGTGCTTGAACAAGCACGTCCCGTTTCAAGCGGCTCGCCTACGTTAGGCGTCCGAAGCACCCGAGTCAAGTCGGGTCAAGAGGACCTCTTGCGTGGCGCGTGGGCGCGGTACGGGCTCACCGTCGGGTCCTCGTCGATCCAGAAGCGCCAGGGGTGCGGGGCGCCGTCCCCTCCTACTCCTGTGCGCGGGCCGTTGCGGACCTGGTCAGGTGGGGGTGGGGTGCCGGTGAGGACCGAGAGAGGGGAGTCCGGGCCGGCGCAGGTGTCCGTGCCGTTCAAGGAGAGCGCCACGTCGAGTGCCGTCGCGAGGCGGGCGGGGCCTTTGGCGAGTTCCGTGTCGTACCGGGCCGAGAGTCGTCGGGTGCGGGCCTCGTCCGCGCCGGTCAGGATCCGGCCCGCGCGCAGGAGGACTCCGCTCGCCTGGCCCTCGGGGCCGCACACCAGGTTGAGGCAGTGCCACATGCCGTAGGTGAAGTAGACGTACGCGTGTCCGGGCGGGCCGAACATGACCGCGTTGCGGGCGGTGCGGCCGCGGAAGGCGTGCGAGCCGGGGTCGATCGCGCCGGCGTACGCCTCGACCTCCGTGAGGCGGAGTTCGATACGGCCTGTCTTCGACGTACGGACGAGCGTGCGGCCCAGGAGATCGGGGGCGACCTCGAGGACGGGGCGGTCGAAGAAGGCCCGCGGGAGCGGCGTACGGTCGTGGCTCTCGCTCATGGCGTCCGAGCGTACGGGGAACCGGCTACGGTCGTCGCGCGTATGTAGAGGTCAAGGCCAAGCAGGTCCAAGAGGGAGTGTTCATGGGATTCAAGAAGCTGCTCGCGAGCCTGGGTGCCGGCGGCGCGTCCGTGGAGACGGTGCTCACCGAGGAGAACGTCGTTCCTGGTGGGGTCGTCCAGGGCGAGGTGCGGATCCAGGGCGGTTCGGTCGATCAGCAGATCGAGGGGCTGTCCGTCGGCCTGCAGGCGCGGGTCGAGGTCGAGGGCAACGACCAGGAGATCAAGCAGGACATCGAGTTCGTCAAGGTCCGCCTCGGCGGTGCGTTCACTGTTCAGGCCGGCGCGGTGCACGTGGTGCCGTTCGGTCTGGAGATTCCCTGGGAGACGCCGGTCACGGCCATCGGGGGGCAGCAGCTGCGCGGGATGAACATCGGTGTGACCACCGAGCTGGAGATCGCCCGCGCGGTGGACTCCGGTGACCTGGACCCGATCAACGTGCACCCGCTGCCGGCGCAGCAGGCGATCCTGGACGCCTTCATCCAGCTGGGCTTCCGCTTCAAGAACGCGGACATGGAGCGCGGGCACATCCGGGGGACCCGGCAGAAGCTGCCGTTCTACCAGGAGATCGAGTTCTTCCCCCCGCAGCAGTACCGCGGCCTGAACCAGGTCGAGATCAGCTTCGTCGCGGACGACCGTGAGATGGACGTCGTTCTGGAGATGGACAAGAAGCCGGGGCTCTTCAGCGAGGGCAGCGACTCGTTCCGTTCCTTCAAGGTCGGGCTGAACGACTTCCACACGACCGACTGGGCGGCCTACCTCAACCAGTGGCTCGCCGACGTCGGTGGCAAGCGCAACTGGCTCTAGGCTCGGCCCCGTACAGCAGGTCGGGCGATACGGAGGTACAGACGTGGCCGAGGGGAAGAGGGCGCCGCTCCCTCACGACTTCCATCCGCCGGTGCCGGCGTTCACCGTGGTGAGCGACGACATCGTGCCGGGCGGTGTGCTGAAGGACGCGCAGGTGTACGCCGAGGGGAACACCTCGCCGCAGCTGCGCTGGGAGGGGTTCCCGGCGGAGGCGAAGAGCTTCGCCGTCACCTGCTTCGACCCGGACGCGCCGACGGGCAGCGGTTTCTGGCACTGGGTGCTGTTCGACATCCCCGTGTCGGTGACCGAGCTGCCGGCGGGCGCGGGATCGGGGTCGTTCGAGGGGCTGCCGGCCGGTGCCGTGCACGTCCGTAACGACTACGGGTCCCGGGACTTCGGCGGTGCCGCTCCCCCGGCCGGCGACGGTCCGCACCGGTACGTCTTCACCGTGTACGCCGTGGACCGGGAGAAGCTCGGCCCGGACTCCGACGCCTCGCCCGCGGTGGTCGGTTTCCATCTGCGGTTCCACGCGCTGGCGCGCGCCCAGCTGATCGGCGAGTACGAGATCCCCGCGTAGCTCAGCTGAGCGTTCGTTTGTTGTTTGCCCGCTTCTGGTCTTGGAGAGATCAGAAGCGGGCATCTTTCGTTGCACGGTAATTGCGTTGTCCAACCCGGCGCGCCCGGCCACAGTTGATCCAAGCCTGGAGCCCCGCGACGGGGCTGGGCCGGCACACGGGAGGTGGGCACAATGCGGGACACGCTGGTACTGAACGCGAGCTTCGAGCCGCTGTCGACGGTCACACTCAACCGTGCGGTGGTGCTTGTCCTCCAGGACAAGGCCGTCGTCGAGCAGGAGCACCCGGAGCTGCGTATGCGTGGTGCCGCCGTCGACATTCCCGTGCCTCGGGTCATCAGGCTCTGCCGCTACGTCCGGGTGCCGTTCCGAAGACAGGCTCCGTGGTCGAGGCGGGGTGTGCTGGTCAGGGACCAGCACCGGTGCGCGTACTGCGGGCGGCGGGCGACGACGGTGGACCACGTGGTGCCGCGGGCGCAGGGTGGTGGCGACAGTTGGCTGAACACGGTGGCGTCCTGCGCCGAGGACAACCACCGCAAGGCGGACCGGACGCCGGAGCAGGCGGGGATGCCGCTGCTGCACGAGCCGTTCGTGCCGACGCCGGCGGACGCGATGCTGCTGGCGATGCGGGCGGGTGAGCGGTCCGAGCTGCCGGGGTGGCTGGCCAGTTCGGCGGCGTAAGTCCGTGTGTGCGTAGGTCTGTACGTCCGTAGGCTGTACGTCCGTAGGCCCGTTCCTCTTGTCGGGGAACGGGCCTTTGTGGTTCAGCGGAGCAGGAGTTGCACGATGGCGACCGTGCCGATGGCGACGATGAAGCCGCGCAGGACCGTCGGCGGGAGGCGGCGGCCGACCTTGGCGCCGATCTGGCCGCCTATGGCGGAGCCGACGGCGATGAGGACGACGGCGGTCCAGTCGAATTCGGCGACGAAGAGGAAGAAGAGCGCGGCGATGCTGTTGACGATCGCGGCGAGGACGTTCTTGACGGCGTTGAGGCGCTGGAGGGTGTCCGTGAGGAGCATGCCCATGAGGGCGAGGTAGATGATCCCCTGGGCGGCGGTGAAGTAGCCGCCGTAGACGCTGGCGAGGAGCAGTCCGGTCATGAGGAGCGGGCCGCCGTCGGGGTCGCCCTCCTTGCCTTCGCGTGCGCGGCGGGCCTGGACGGCCTTGGAGAGCCTCGGCTGGAGGATGACGAGGACCAGGGCGAGGGCGACGAGGACGGGGACGATGGTCTCGAACGCGCGGGGCGGGAGCATCAGCAGGAGGATCGCTCCGCCGAGTCCGCCGATCGCGGCGACGGTGCCGAGGCGCAGGATGCGGCGGCGCTGGCCCTTGAGTTCCTCGCGGTAGCCGATGGCTCCGCTGATGGAGCCGGGGATGAGGCCGAGGGCGTTGGAGACCGTGGCGGTGACCGGAGGGAGTCCGGTGAGGAGGAGGACCGGGAACGTGATGAGCGTTCCCGATCCGACGATCGTGTTGATGGTGCCGGCGCCGACGCCGGCCGCGAAGACTGCCAGGACTTCCCAGATGGACAACGCCATCTCCTTACAGGATCAGTGGCTCGCCTCCCCGCCCTGACCTCCGTCGGGGTCGAGGGGCTCGCACCGATCATGCACGATTACGTGTACGTGTCAGTCAACCGGGGGCTGTTCCCGGCGCTCCGTACCCGTGTTGAAGCCCGGCGCTCCGCTGCCGAGGTTGCCGAAGGCGCCGGAGAGGCCCTTGAGCGCGTCGCCGATCTCGCTGGGCACGATCCAGAGCTTGTTGGCGTCGCCCTCGGCGATCTTCGGGAGCATCTGGAGGTACTGGTACGAGAGGAGCTTCTGGTCCGGGTCGCCGGCGTGGATGGCCTCGAAGACCGTACGGACGGCCTGGGCCTCGCCCTCGGCGCGTAGGGCTGCGGCCTTGGCCTCGCCCTCGGCGCGGAGGATCGCGGACTGCTTCTCGCCCTCGGCGGTGAGGATCTGCGACTGGCGGATGCCCTCGGCGGTGAGGATCGCGGCGCGCTTGTCGCGGTCGGCGCGCATCTGCTTCTCCATCGAGTCCTGGATGGAGGTCGGCGGCTCGATGGCCTTGAGCTCGACGCGGTTGACGCGGATGCCCCACTTGCCGGTGGCCTCGTCGAGGACGCCGCGCAGGGCCGCGTTGATCTCCTCGCGGGAGGTGAGGGTCCGCTCCAGGTCCATGCCGCCGATGATGTTGCGGAGGGTGGTGACGGTGAGCTGCTCGATGGCCTGGATGTAGCTGGCGACCTCGTAGGTCGCGGCGCGGGCGTCGGTCACCTGGTAGTAGATGACGGTGTCGATGTTGACGACCAGGTTGTCCTGGGTGATCACCGGCTGGGGCGGGAAGGGGACGACCTGTTCACGGAGGTCGATCCGGTTGCGGATCGAGTCGATGAACGGGACGACGATGTTCAGGCCCGCGTTGAGCGTGCGGGTGTAGCGGCCGAACCGCTCGACGATCGCGGCGCTCGCCTGCGGGATGACCTGGATCGTCTTGATCAGTGCGATGAAGACAAGCACCACCAGAATGATCAGGACGATGATGATTGCTGACATCGTGTTCCCTGTGCCCTTCGCTGCCGGTTCGCTGGCGGGTGTGCCGGATGTGCCGGGTTGATCCGATGATCGAGTTTCCCAGAACACGGGCCGTGGTGGGGGCCGTTCGGGCAAGAGGTCCGATGGTCACATGTCACATGACCACGGCGGTCGCTCCGTCGATCTCGACCACGTCGACCTGGTCTCCCGGTTCGAAGCTCTGGCCGGCGTCGAGCGCGCGCGCCGACCAGACCTCGCCGGCGAGCTTGATGCGGCCACCGGCGCCGTCGACCCGTTCCAGGACGACGGCCTGACGGCCTTTCAGTGCGTCGATGCCGGTGGCGTGCCGGGGTGGCCCGTTGCGGTGCCGAGCCGCGATCGGGCGGACCACGGCGAGCAGGGCGACGGAGACGACGACGAAGACGATCACCTGCGCGACGATGCCGAAGCCGAGAGCCGCGGTCACGGCTCCGGCGATCGCTCCGACGGAGAACATGCCGAACTCGGGCATCGCGGTGAGGACGAGCGGAATGCCCAGTCCCACGGCGCCGATCAGCCACCAGACCCATGCGTCGATGTCCACGTGGTCATGGTAGGGCGGTGGCGTGGAGTCGGACAGGGCGCGGATCCCCCAGAGCTTCGCCTGGGAGGTGCCCCCAGTGCGGTCTCGGCGCCCCGCCGTCACTTCAGCGGCAGGCCCTGGGCGGTGTAGCGCTCGCCGTTGCGCTCGACGACGAGCGGGAGGCCGAAGCAGAGGGAGAGGTTGCGGGAGGTGAGCTCGGTCTCCATGGGGCCGGCGGCGAGCACCTTGCCCTGACGGATCATCAGGACGTGGGTGAAGCCGGGCGCGATCTCCTCGACGTGGTGGGTGACCATGATCATGGAGGGGGCGTACGGGTCCCGGGCGAGCCGGCCGAGGCGGCGGACGAGGTCCTCGCGGCCGCCGAGGTCGAGACCGGCGGCGGGCTCGTCGAGGAGGAGGAGCTCGGGGTCGGTCATCATCGCGCGGGCGATCAGGGTGCGCTTGCGCTCGCCCTCGGAGAGGGTCCCGAACTTGCGGTCCAGGTACTCGGTCATGCCGAGGCGGTCGAGGAAGGCGCGGGCGCGCTGCTCGTCGACGGCGTCGTAGTCCTCGTGCCAGGTGGCGGTCATGCCGTACGCGGCGGTGAGGACGGTCTGGAGGACGGTCTGGCGCTTGGGGAGCTTCTCCGCCATGGCGATGCCGGCCATGCCGATGCGGGGGCGGAGGTCGAAGACGTCGACCTTGCCGAGCTGCTCGTCGAGGATCTTGGCCGAGCCGGTGGTGGGGAAGAGGTAGCTGGAGGCGATGTTGAGGAGGGTGGTCTTGCCGGCGCCGTTGGGGCCGAGGATGACCCACCTCTCGCCCTCCTTGACCGACCAGGAGACATCGTCCACCAGAGCCCGTCCGTCGCGGACCACGGATACGTCCACCAGCTCCAGTACATCGCTCATGAGCGCGTTGTCTCCCCTTGCGGTCGAGTCGTGTCGTCGCCCAGCACCGGTGCGCGTGGCGTCCAGGGAAAACCTACGCCACTGCCGGAGCGGGCCGGTCGTTAGGTCCGGATACTTCCCCAGGAGGTCCGGATACTTCCCCGCTACGGCCCGGGCAGGCCCCGGGGCGCCCCTAGGCTTGGGCCATGCTTTCGGAACCACGCTCAGGACGGTTGGCCGCTTGGGGCAATGCCCTGTTGGCCGGATCGGTGTCGCCGGACGACGCGGCGCTGGCCATTGTCGGGGACGACGCGGTGCACCGCGTGGAGGGGCTTCCGGGTGAGGCGGGGCCGGTCGGTCTGACGCTGGCGCTCGGGCGGCTGCGGCGGCTCGGGGTCAGCGGGTGGCGGGTGGCGCTGCCGGCGCCGGGGCATCCGCTGGGGCTGAGCGGGCCGCCGGACTTCAATGCCCGAGCGCTGGAGGCGGAGGAGGCGGTGGTCGGTTTCGGCGCGCCGTACGGCCTGGTGCCGGAGGTCACGGAGGCGGGTCCCGCGGGTGACGTGCACGTGGAGGTGGTCTGGCGGTGCCTGACCGTACGGGAGGCGCCGCCGGCGGACGTGCCGTCGCTCGGTGAGGCGGAGCGGGAGCTGGCGGAGGCGCTGCGCGAGGCGACGGCGGTCCTGACCAAGCTGGACGTGGCGGCCTCGGGCCCGATGGCGGAGGCGGCACGCGACGCGTACCGGGCGCGGGCGGAGGCGGGCCGCGAGGTCCTCGCCCCGGGCTATCCGGCACGTGCGGTACGGGTGTTGGAGCTGGCCCAGCGGATCGGCCTGCTGATCGACCTGGCGTACGACCACGGCCACGGCGGCGCGGTGAGCGCCTCGGAGATGGCGGCGCGGGGGGCTGCGCTGCGGCCGGTGGAGCGGGTGGCCCGGCGGGCGCAGGTGGCGGCGTACAACGCGTACGTGGAGGAGCGGGAACGGGAGCGGTGAGCCTGGGGCCACGGCTGTGCGGGACGGGCGGTGCGTCTGCGGCGCGAGCCTTCGGCGGTGAGCCTGCCGGGGGCTTGAGCCGGTCCGGGCATGGAGCAGCCCGGCCGCCGGGGGATCGTCCGGGGCCGGGCTGGGCGGTGGGGCGTCGTCAGTGGTTGACGGAGCCGTTGCCGAAGGCCGGGTTGAGCAGGCCGATCACGTTGACCGTGTTGCCGGTGGCGTTCACGGGGACGTGGACCGGGACCTGCACGAGGTTGCCGGAGCCGACGCCCGGCGAGTTGAGGGCCTTGCCGTCCGCCTGCGCGCCGTGGGCGGAGGCGACACCCGCACCGGCGGCGACGATGCCACCCGCGACGAGGGTGAGGGCAGCGGCCTTCTTCAGGTTGTTCACTTCAGGATCCTCCTGGTCTTCGCTGCGGCCGGCCGCCGCAGCACGCCATGGAGAACGCCCCCACGCCCGTCGGGTTGCGCCGAACGGGGGACATACACCCGACGGTATGACGATGGGAACGGGCTTGCCCCTTCCGTCACACCCGTCTCACCGGCTCAGGCCGTGCCGCACCGCCCACAGCGCCGCCTGCGTACGGTCCGCCAGGTCGAGCTTCATCAGGATGTTCGAGACGTGCGTCTTGACCGTCTTCTCCGAGAGAACGAGCGCCCGGGCGATCTCGCGGTTCGACCGGCCGTCGGCGATCAGCCCGAGCACCTCCTGCTCCCGTTCCGTGAGCGTCGTCCCGCGTCCCGTGCCGCCGTGCCCGTCCTCCTGGGAGAGCAGCGCCGTCGCGACCTCCGGCTGGAGCAGCACGTGGCCCGCGTGGACGGAGCGGATCGCACCGGCCAGGGCCTCCGGGTCCACGTCCTTGTAGACGTACCCCGAGGCGCCGGCGCGCAGCGCGGGGACGACCGTGCGCTGCTCGGTGAAGCTGGTGACGATGAGGACCTTCGCCGGGTTCGCCAGCTCGCGGAGCTTCCGGAGCGCCTCGATGCCGTCCATGCCCGGCATCTTGACGTCCATCAGGATCACGTCGGGCCGCAGCTCCTCCGCCCGTGCGACGCCCTCGGCGCCGTCGGAGGCCTCCCCCACGACCTCTATGCCGTCCTGGACCTCCAGAAAGGTCCGCAGGCCGCGCCGGACCACCTGGTGGTCGTCGACGAGCAGGACGCGGATGGCCCTCCCGTCTCCCACCACCACCCCTTCAACGAAGCGCTCCGCGCTGCCCCTCTTCTTCTCAGCCACCGGGAACCTCCATCTCGATCGTGGTGCCTCGGCCCGGCTCGGATGTCACGGTGAGCGCGCCGCCGACGCCGCCCGCCCGGTCCCGCATGGAGACCAGGCCGAGGTGCCGGCCCGCCCGGCGGACCGTACGGGGGTCGAAGCCCTTGCCGTCGTCGGCGACGGTGAGCAGCGCGCCCTGGCCGTGCCGGACCAGGGAGACGCAGACCCGCTCCGGTTCCCCGTGCCGCAGGGCGTTGTGCAGGGCTTCCTGGGCGACCCGGAGCATGGCCTCCTCCTGGGCGGCGGGCAGGGCGCGCACCCCGGAGCTCTCGAACGTGACGCGGGCGGTGTGGGCCCGGTCCAGGACCTGGATCTGCGTACGGAGGGTGTGGACGAGGCCGTCCTCGTCCAGGGCGGCGGGGCGCAGCTCGACGACGGCGGCGCGCAGCTCGTCCGCGGCCTCGGCGGCAAGCACGGCGACCTGCTGGAGCTCGCCCTTGGCGCGGGCCGGGTCGCGGTCGACGAGGGCGGCGGCGGCCTGGGCGGTGAGCCGGAGCGAGAAGAGCTTCTGGCTGACCGCGTCGTGCAGCTCGTGGGCGAGCCGCGAGCGCTCCTCGGCGATGGTGAGCTCCCGGCTGCGCTCGTAGAGCCGGGCGTTGGTCAGGGCGATGGCAGCGTGCTGGGCGAGGATCGAGAGCAGTTCCTCGTCCTCCTCCGTGAAGCCGCAGCCGCCCTCCGGCTTCGGGCAGCGCTTGTTGGCGAGGAAGAGCGCGCCGATGGTCTCGTCGCCGTCCTGGATGGGCAGGCCGAGGAAGTCGGACATGTCAGGGTGGGCGGACGGCCAGCCCTCGAAGCGGGGGTCCTGGCGGACGTCGGCGAGGCGCTCGGGCTCGGCCTTGTGGAGCATCGCCGCGAGGATGCCGTGCTGGCGGGGCAGCGGGCCGATCGCCCGCCACTGCTCGTCGCTGACGCCGTCCACGACGAACTGGGCGAAGCCGCCGTGGTCGTCCGGCACGCCCAGCGCCGCGTACTCCGCGTCGAGCAGCTCGCGGGCGGAGGCCACGATCGTCTTGAGGACGTCGCGCACCTCCAGCTGGCGGCTCATCTCCAGGAGCGCGGTGCTCACGGCGGCGAGGCCGGAGCTCGGTCGGTGACTCATGGATCAACCGTACCGGTGGGTTGTGACAGTCCGTATCCGTCCGGGGACGGCGCTCGCCTAGGACCACGGGACTAGGCCGAAGTGCCTTGTGCGGTCGGGGCCCGCGGACGAGGCGGCGGGCCGGTCGGCGGTCGGAGGGTGGAGCCATCGGTCGGAGAAGGACCAGAGGGGACGGCTGTCATGACTGTCGCGATCATCACGGGGGCGTCGAAGGGGCTCGGGCGGGCGCTCGCCGGGGCGCTGGCCGGGCGGGGCTGGGACCTGGTGCTCGACGCGCGGACGGAGCAGGTGCTCCGGGAGAGCGCGGAGGCGGCACGCGCGCGTGGGGCACGGGTGGTGGCGCTGCCCGGGGACGTGACCGACGCCGCGCACCGCCGGGAGCTGGTGGCGGCCGCCCGGGAGCTGGGCGGGCTCGATCTGCTGGTGAGCAACGCGAGCGCGCTGGGGGCCGAGCCGCTGGTGCGCCTGGAGGCGCTGTCGCCGGACGGGCTGCGGGCGGCCCTGGAGACCAATGTGGTGGCCGCGCTGGGTCTCGTACAGGAGGCGCTGCCGCTGCTGCGGGAGAGCGGGGCGGGGACGGTCGTGACGGTGAGTTCGGACGCGGCGGCCGAGGCGTACGAGACATGGGGCGGGTACGGGGCGTCCAAGGCGGCGCTCGACCAGCTGGCGGCCGTGCTGGCCGTGGAGGAGCCGGGGCTGCGGGTGTGGGCGGTGGATCCGGGTGACATGGCGACGGATCTGTACGCGGCGGCCGTCCCCGGCGACGAGGACCCCCGGCCGGCTCCGGAGTCGGTGGTGCCGGGGTTCCTCGCGCTGCTCGACCGCAGGCCCGCCAGCGGGCGGTACGCGGCGGCGGATCTCGCGGCCGTGGGGACCGTCGGGGCCCCCGGGGCTCTCGGGGCTCTCCGGACGGAGGGCGGTCGGTGAGCGTTCTGGAGAGCCTCGGGGTGCCCGCGGAGCTGTCGGCGCGGGTGCCGGCCGAGCAGCGCGGCCCCGGGCGGGGGCGGGACGACGTACGGCTCATGGTGTCGCGGGGCACGGAGGTGGCGCACCACGCCTTCCGTGAGCTGCCGGGGCGGCTGCGGGCCGGGGACGTGCTGGTCGTGAACACGAGCGCGACGCTGCCGGCGGCGGTGACCGGGCGGCTCGGGGCGGAGGGCGGCGGGGAGCCGGTCGTCGTGCACTTCTCCACGCGCGGGGACGACGGCCGCTGGGCGGTCGAGCTGAGGGCGCCGGACGGGCGGGGCAGTACCCGGCCGCGGGCGGGCGGTCCGGCGGGGGTGGTCGTACGGCTGCCGGGAGGCGCCGGTCTCGTCCTGGACGAGCCGCTGGCCCCCGGGGCCGCCCGGCTGTGGTGGGCGCGGGTGGACAGGCCGGTACCGGCCCTGCTGGCGCGGTGCGGGCGGCCGATCCGGTACGGGTACACGGAGCGGGACCAGCCGCTGTCCGCGTACCAGACGGTCTTCGCGCTGCCCTCCCCCGACGGCGCGGGCTCGGCGGAGATGCCGAGCGCCGGGCGGCCCTTCACGGCCCGGCTGGTGACGGAGCTGGTGAGCCGGGGGATCCAGTTCGCCCCGCTCACCCTTCACACGGGGGTGGCGTCGGCGGAGGCGCACGAGCCTCCGTACCCGGAGCGGTTCGCGGTGCCGGCGGCCACGGCACGCCTGGTGAACGCGGCCCGGGCGGGCGGGGGCCGCGCGATCGCGGTCGGGACCACGGCCGTGCGGGCGCTGGAGTCGGCGGCGGACGACCGGGGCGTGGTGCGGGCCGCTGCCGGGTGGACGGACCTCGTGGTGACGCCTGCGCGCGGGGTGCGCGCGGTGGACGGGCTGCTGACCGGGCTGCACGAGCCCCGGGCCTCGCATCTGCTGATGCTGGAGGCGATCGCCGGACGGCCCGCCCTGGACCGCGCCTATACCGAGGCCGTACGCGCGCTCTACCTCTGGCACGAGTTCGGGGACGTCCATCTCCTCCTCCCGGAGGAGGGCACTCACTGAGCGCATTGCTCAAGCAACGTCTGGTCAGTTCGTTACACGCCCGATGTGAGCCCGCGCATAGGACCCAGGTCACTTACGAAGACCCCTAGTGGTACCGCGAGTGGTACCGAAACGGGCGGATGGGGACTGTACGGGCCGGTTTCGGGCGGGTTCCGGTCGGGTTTGTCCGGCCGGTGCACGGGTCCCTGATCCACTACCCGGGATCGTACGTCACACCTTTGCCACAGGATTTTGCTGCCGCTAAGAATTGCGTTCGTCGCCGCCGAGCAGGCGCAGCGCCGCCCCGGCCTGAGCGACCCCCTGCGATTCGAAGAGGTAGTCCTCCATGTCTGCGAACACTCCCGGCCACTATCGCCTGAAGAAGACGCACAAGGCTTCCCTTGCCGGTGTTGCCGCCCTTGGCGCGGTCGCCCTTGGTGTCACCCTGGTCCCCGGCAACGCCGCCGCCGAGACCGAGCCCCAGGCGCTCAACAACACCCAGCAGGTCGCTCTCGCCTACAACGCGAACAGCCCGCAGGCCAAGGCGCTGCACACCAGCCTCACCGAGCAGCAGAACGCCCTGAGCCTGAAGGCCAAGGCCGACGCCGAGGCGAAGGCCAAGGTCGCCGCCGCGGCCAAGGCGAAGGCGGACGCGAAGGCCAAGGCCGACGCGAAGGCGAAGGCCGCCGCCAAGGCGAAGGCCGACGCGAAGAAGCGCGCCGCCGAGGCGAAGGCGGCCGCGAGCCGTGCCGCCGCCCGCAAGCCCGTCTTCGCGAACAACCTCGACGGCTGGATCCGCGAGGCCCTGTTCATCATGGACAAGCACAACATTCCGGGCACGTACAACGGCCTGCACAAGAACATCATGCGTGAGTCCAGCGGTAACCCGCGGGCCATCAACAACTGGGACATCAACGCCATCAACGGCGTCCCGTCGAAGGGCCTGCTGCAGGTCATCTACCCGACCTTCAAGGCCTACCACATCCCGGGCACCAAGTTCGACCAGTACGACCCGGTCGCCAACCTCGTCGCCGCCGCCAACTACGCGGCCGACCGTTACGGCTCGATCGACAACGTCAACAGCGCGTACTGATCCGTCCAGGACTTCAGGACTGCACGCCGAAGGGCGGCACCCCGTGCGGGGTGCCGCCCTTCGGCGTACGTGGAGTCACGCGGTCACTTGCGCATGACCTCGGGCTCGTGGCGGCGCAGCAGGCGCGCCACCGCGAAGGCGCAGACGACGCCGATGAGCACCAGGACCGTGAGGTTGAAGCCCCACTGGCCGGCCGTGTGGTCCCACAGCGGGTCCAGGTTGGTCGGGTCCTTGTGGTCCCACGGCGGCATCAGGTGCGCGAGGTCCAGGGTCGAGCCCGCCGCGGCGATGGCCCAGCGCGAGGGCATCAGCCAGGCGAACTGCTCCAGGCCGGGCGATCCGTACACCTGGAAGAGGATGCCGGTGAAGACGACCTGGACGATCGCGAACATCACGAGCAGCGGCATGGTCTTCTCGGCGGTCTTCACCAGCGAGGAGATGACCAGGCCGAACATCATCGAGGTGAAGCCGAGCGCGATGATCGTGACGCAGAGCTCGACGGCCGGCGGCATGACCAGGCCCTCTTCGGGCAGCTCGCGGGTGGCGAAGCCGATGCCGCAGATGATCACGCCCTGGAAGGCGGTGATCAGGCCGAGGACGATGACCTTGGACATCAGGTACGCGGAACGGGACAGGCCGGTGGCCCGCTCGCGTTCGTAGATGACCCGTTCCTTGATCAGCTCTCGTACGGAGTTGGCGGCGCCGCTGAAGCACATGCCGACCGCGAGGATCAGCATGATCGTGCCCGCGTCTCCGTTGAAGCGGGAGGGCGGGGTGGGCTTGCCGAGGCCGAAGTCGGCGGGGATGACGACCGAGACCGCGCCGAGGACGGCCGGCAGGATCACCATCAGGCCCAGGAAGCCCTTGTCGGAGGCGATCACCGAGGAGTAGCGGCGGATCAGCGTCCACAGCTGCGAGCCCCAGCCCTGTGGCTTGGGCGGCCTGGCCATGGCCTGCTGCGGCACCTGGACGGGCTGGGCGGCGACGGCGTCGATGTCCGCGGCGTACATCTGGTAGTGCTGCGAGCCCTTCCAGCGGCCCGCCCAGTCGTAGTCGCGGTAGTTCTCGAAGGCGGAGAAGACGTCGGCCCAGGTGGAGTAGCCGAAGAAGTTCAGCGCCTCCTCCGGCGGGCCGAAGTACGCCACCGAACCGCCGGGCGCCATCACGAGCAGCTTGTCGCAGAGGCCGAGCTCGGCCACCGAGTGCGTGACGACGAGGACCGTACGGCCGTCGTCGGCGAGGCCGCGGAGCAGCTGCATGACGTCGCGGTCCATGCCCGGGTCGAGGCCGGAGGTCGGCTCGTCCAGGAAGATCAGCGACGGCTTGGTGAGGAGCTCCAGGGCCACGGAGACACGCTTGCGCTGGCCACCGGAGAGGGAGGTGACCTTCTTCTCCTTGTGGATGTCGAGCTTCAGCTCGCGCAGTACCTCGTCGATGCGGGCCTCGCGCTCGGCCTCGGCGGTGTCGCCGGGGAAGCGGAGCTTGGCCGCGTAGCGCAGCGCCTTCTGGACGGTCAGCTCCTTGTGCAGGATGTCGTCCTGCGGGACCAGACCGATGCGCTGGCGCAGCTCGGCGAACTGCTTGTAGAGGCTCCGGTTGTCGTAGAGGACATCGCCCTCGTTGGCCGGGCGGTAGCCGGTGAGCGCCTTGAGCAGGGTCGACTTGCCGGAGCCGGAGGGGCCGATGACGCCGATGAGCGACTTCTCCGGGACGCCGAAGGTGACGTCCTTGAGAATCTGCTTGCCGCCGTCGACCGTGACGGTGAGGTGGCGGGCCGAGAAGGAGACCTCACCGGTGTCGACGAACTCCTCGAGCTGGCCGCCGACCATACGGAAGGTCGAGTGGCCGACGCCGACGATGTCGTTGGGGCCGATGAGGACGGAGCCGCCCTTGGCGATCGGCTGACCGTTGACGTACGTGCCGTTGTGCGAGCCGAGGTCGCGGATCTCGAACCGGCCGTCGGGCGTCGCGTGGAACTCGGCGTGGTGGCGCGAGACCTGGAGGTCGGAGACGACCAGTTCGTTCTCGAGCGCACGACCGATGCGCATGACGTGGCCGAGGGCGAGTTGGTGGAACGTCGTCGGGCTGCGGTCGCCGTAGACCGGTGGCGCCCCCGCGGCGCCGCCACCCTGGGCGGGAGCCTTCTGCGCGAGCTGCTCGACGGGGCCACCCTGCTGGTGCGGGACCTGCGGCGGCTGCTGCTGCCAGCCCTGCTGCGGCTGCTGGTGCTGCTGGTGCTGCGGCGGCGGGGCCTGGTGCGTGGCCCAGTCGGCCTGCGCGGGGCCTGCCTGCTGGGCGTTCGGGGCGGCGTGGGCCGGCTGCTGCGCGGGCTGCTGATGGGCCGGCGCCTGCTGCGGCGCGGCCGCAGCGGCGAGATTCAGCCGCGGGCCGTCCGTCGCGTTGCCGAGGTGCACCGCGGAGCCGGGGCCGATCTCCATCTGGTGGATCCGCTGCCCCTGCACAAAGGTGCCGTTGGTCGAGCCGTGGTCCTCGATGACCCAACTCCGGCCGCCCCAGCTGATGGTGGCGTGTCGCCACGAGACCCTGGCGTCGTCGATCACCAGGTCGCCCTGCGGATCACGTCCCAGGGTGTACGACCTGGACGGATCGAGGGTCCAGGTCCTTCCGTTCAATTCCAGTACGAGTTCTGGCACTCCATGCCCCACTATTTGTCCCCCGATGTACCCCCGTCGACGGGGGTTTAGGGATGGCGAACATCGGGGGGAACTATTTCAGGCCGGACCCGTACTCCGAAAGTCGGGCGGTGTGAAGACCCCGCAGAGGGGTACCGGCGTCGCGTAGCCCGCCGGTGCGGCGCCTCGACTCCCGACGGTGCCGCGCGCCTCCTGTCCGCCACGCGGGACGGGTGGACCGGTGGCACCCGGTGCCCGATACGGTGGAAGCACCATGAGCGCATCGCAGACCTCAGACGTTCCCACTCTTCTCGTCAAGATCTTCGGGAAGGACCGTCCCGGGATCACCGCCGGACTCTTCGACACCCTCGCCGCCTACTCCGTCGACGTCGTGGACATCGAGCAGGTCGTCTCCCGCGGCCGACTCGTCCTGTGCGCGCTTGTCACCGAGCCGACCGTCGCCTCCCAGGGGGAGCTCCGGGCGACCGTGCACAGCTGGGCGGAGTCGCTGAAGCTCCAGGCCGAGATCATCTCCGGCACCGGTGACAACCGTCCGCGCGGCGTCGGCCGCTCGCACGTCACCGTGCTCGGGCACCCGCTGACCGCCGAGCAGACTGCCGCCATAACGGCGCGTATCGCCGAGAGCGGCGGCAACATCGACCGTATCTTCCGGCTGGCGAAGTACCCGGTGACGGCCGTCGAGTTCGCCGTCTCGGGCTGCGAGACCGGGCCGCTGCGGACCGCCCTGGCCACCCAGGCGCACGAGATCGGCGTGGACGTGGCCGTCGTCTCGGCCGGGCTGCACCGCCGCGCCCAGCGGCTTGTCGTCATGGACGTGGACTCCACGCTCATCCAGGACGAGGTGATCGAGCTCTTCGCGGCGCACGCGGGGTGCGAGGACCAGGTCGCCGAGGTCACGGCGGCGGCGATGCGCGGCGAGCTGGACTTCGAGCAGTCGCTGCACGCGCGGGTGGCTCTCCTGGCCGGGCTCGACGCCTCGGTGGTGGACAAGGTCCGGGCCGAGGTACGGATGACACCCGGTGCCCGCACCCTGATCCGTACGCTCAAGCGGCTCGGCTACCAGGTCGGTGTGGTGTCGGGCGGCTTCACCCAGGTCACGGACGACCTCAAGGAGCGTCTCGGCCTCGACTTCGCCTCGGCCAACACCCTTGAGGTCGTGGACGGGAAGCTGACCGGCCGGGTCACCGGCGACATCGTGGACCGGGCGGGCAAGGCGCGGCTGCTGCGCCGGTTCGCGGCGGAGGCGGGCGTGCCGCTCTCCCAGACCGTGGCGATCGGGGACGGCGCGAACGACCTGGACATGCTGAACACGGCCGGGCTCGGGGTGGCGTTCAACGCCAAGCCGGTCGTACGGCAGGCCGCCCACACGGCGGTCAACGTGCCGTTCCTCGACACCGTCCTGTACCTCCTCGGGATCACCCGGGAAGAGGTCGAGGCGGCGGACGGCGACGAGGATCTGCTGCACTGAGCGTCCTCGTCCTCCGTACGGACGGCGGAAGGCCCGGTCACCGCTCGGTGACCGGGCCTTCGGCGCTCTTCCGGCCTCTGGGTGGGGACGGGATCAGGCGTGCGGGGCCCAGTAGTCGACGAGGGTGCCGACGCCGGGCTCCACGGACTTCCAGGAGCCCTCGAAGGTGACGACGGAGAAGGCGGCCGTCGGGAAGCCGCCCCGGTTCATCCGGGTCAGCGCGTCGCCCTCGGCCTCGCCGACGAGGACCTCGGAGAGCGCGTGCATGCCGGGGTTGTGGCCGATGACGACGAGCGACCGCACCTCGTCGTCGACCTCGTTGAGCAGGGCGATCAGCTCGCCGGGCGAGGCTTCGTACAGCCGCTCCTCGTACACGGTCCTCGGGCGGTGCGGAAGCTCCTGCACGGCCAGCTTCCAGGTCTCGCGGGTCCTGGCGGCGGTCGAGCAGAGGGCCAGATCGAAGGCGATCCCGGTGTCGGCGAGCCTGCGGCCGGCCACGGGGGCATCCGTGCGGCCGCGCTCGGCGAGCGGGCGTTCGTGGTCGGACACCTGGGGCCAGTCGGCCTTGGCGTGCCGGAGCAGCACGATCCTGCGGGGTTCGGGGGATCCGGGGGATGTCCCTCCGGAAGACGCTGCGACGCTCATGGGTTCCAGCCTCCCATGAAACGGGCTGGCGGGCGCAGGGTGTTGACCCGCTCGCGGACGACCGGAAGCGGGCCGGTGAAGGCGGGCAGGCAGGCCGGGTCAGTGGGGCAGCGACTGCTGGATCTGCTCCAGGAGGCGGCCGACCGTGGGGTCGCCGCCGGCGGCGGGGCCGCCGCCCGCGCCCGCTATGAGCAGGAAGAGCGCGACGAACGCGGCGACCGGCAGGGCCAGCGCCCACCAGGGCAGCCGGGTGTCGACGCCGGTGGCGGACGGGGACCCGACGGACGGGGACGGGGTCCTGGTGTGCGTACGGGCCGACATGGCCGCCTCCGTGGGTCGGGACGACGTCCGCAGCGGGTGACTGCGGCGCTGTCTCCACGCTACGGAGCGGCGGAGGGCCGGCCCATCCGGTGATCCACCTACTTCACCCTGACACTCACCCCCTAGGGGATGGAGGGGTTAACCCCACCCACCCCACCGCGAGTCGGGCGGCGTCGGGGGATCACGGCGAGGCGATCGTGGCGATGACGGCGATGACGACCGAGATCCCGAGCATCGCGCCGAGCACGAGCAGGAGCTTCTTCTGGCCGTTCTGGGGGTTCGGGTCGAGCACTGGCATGGGGACAGTCTCGCATCTCAGCATTCGTCCTCGACGGTCCGGTCCCGTCCGGCGAGCGTGCCGATGATCATCTGCGGGATCATCAGCCCGGCCATCAGCGCGATGGGCAGCCCCCAGCCGCCGCTGTGCTGATAGAGGACGCCGACGAGGAGCGGGCCGGGGATGGAGATGAGGTAGCCCACGCTCTGCGCGAAGGCGGAGAGCCGGACGACACCGGCGCCGGTGCGGGAGCGCAGCCCGATCATGGTGAGGGCGAGCGGGAAGGCGCAGTTGGAGACGCCGAGGAGCAGCGCCCAGACCCAGGCCCCCGCCGCCGGGGCGAGGTAGAGGCCGCTGTAGCCGACGAGGCCGCACAGGCCGAGCGCGACGACGATCGGGCCCTGGGTCTTGAGCCGGGTCGCGAGGCCGGGGATGACGAAGGCGAGCGGGACGCCCATGACCATCGTGACGGCGAGCAGCACACCGGCCGTGCCGGCCGGGACGCCCGCGTCGCGGAAGATCTGCGGCATCCAGCCCATGGTGATGTACGCGCCGGTGGCCTGGAGGCCGAAGAAGGCACCGAGCGCCCAGGCGGTGCGGCTCCGGGTGATCCGCAGCGGGGCGCTCGCCGAAGCGCTCCCCCGGGAGGTCGGCTCCGCCGCCGGGAGGGTCGTCGCCGACCTCGCCCGGTCGCGGACGAGCGGGATCCAGGGCAGCACCGCGAGGGCGGCGAGGGCCGCCCAGAGGCCGAGCCCGGCGCGCCAACTGCCGCCGAGCGCCTGGGTCATGGGCACGGTCGCGGCGGCGGCCAGGGAGGTGCCGAGGGCGAGCGCCATCGAGTAGAGCCCGGTCATGGTGCCGACCCGGCCGGGGAAGTACCGCTTGACGATGACGGGCATCAGGACGTTGCTGACGGCGATGCCCATGAGGGCCAGGGCACTGGCGGCGAGGAAGCCGACGGTGCCGGAGGCGAAGGGGCGTACGGCCAGGCCCGCGAAGATCGCCGCCATGCCGGCGCAGACGACGGCCGTGGGGCCGAAGCGGCGGGCGAGGCGGGGCGCGGTGATGCCGAAGATCGCGAAGCAGAGCGGGGGTACGGAGGTGAGGACGCCGGCCACGCTGCCGCTCATGTGGAGCCCCTCGCGGACCTCTTCGAGGAGGGCGCCGAGGCTGGTGATGGCGGGGCGGAGGTTGATCGCGGCGAGCACGAGTCCGACGACGACGAGCCGGGTCACCCACAGGGCCGGCCGGTCCGGTGCGGGAGAATCCGCGGTGGTGGCGGCCGGTCCGGGGGCGGGGGTACGGGCCGGCGGTGCGGCGGTCGTGAGGGTCTTCGGCTCGTCAGGCATGGCGCCATCATAGAATCATGGGATGATTGGTTGTCCAATCCGGAACTGCCTTCGGGAACCGTCC
The DNA here is from genome assembly GCF_040638605.1 of Streptomyces sp. NPDC026092. Classification (NCBI taxonomy): domain Bacteria; kingdom Bacillati; phylum Actinomycetota; class Actinomycetes; order Kitasatosporales; family Streptomycetaceae; genus Streptomyces; species Streptomyces sp. NPDC026092. Next base: position 67,156 of record NZ_JBEZYN010000029.1, on the reverse strand, counting down.
GGAAGCGGGCGACGAACCACACGCGGAAGCGTCCGGAACCCTCCGGACCGAAAGAGAAGGTGCTTCATGGCGCTCGGCTCTCCCCGGCGTTCCGGGCTCTCCGATCAGGTGATCACGGAGCTCCGGAACCAGATCACCTCCGGTGAATGGCCGGTCGGGTCCCGGATCCCGACCGAACCGGAGCTGGTCGAGCAGCTGGGCGTGGCCCGCAACACCGTGCGCGAGGCGGTGCGCGCGCTCGCGCACAACGGACTGCTCGACATCCGGCAGGGCTCGGGGACGTACGTGGTCGCGACGAGCGAGCTGGCCGGGGTCATGCACCGCCGGTTCGCCGACTCCGACCCCCGGCACATCGCGGAGCTGCGCTCCACGCTGGAGTCCTCGGCGGCGAGCCTCGCGGCGCTCCGGCGCACCGACCGCGACCTGAAGCAGCTGGACGCCCTGCTCGCGGGCCGCGAGGAGGCCTGGGTCTCGGGCGACGCCGAGCGGTTCGTGATGGCGGACGGGGCCTTCCACCACGCGGTGGTGGTCGCCTCGCACAACGAGGTGCTGACCGAGCTCTACGCCGACCTCGGCCACGTCCTGCGGCAGTGGCTGCGCGACGACGTGGGCCAGGAGCTGCGCCCCGAGCACCACATGGACCACGCGCGGCTCGTGGAGGCGATCCGGTCCGGCGACGGGGAGACGGCGGCCGCGGAGGCGGCCGGCTATCCGTTCATGTGCCTCAGGGACCTGGGGCCGGTGACGGGGGCGGGGCCTTCGACGGGAGCGGCTCGGCCGGCTGGTGCGTGAGCCAGGCGGACTTGACCTCCTTCCAGCAGCGGGCGGTGAGCTGGGCGTAGGCGGTCGGGCCGACGTCGACGGGCGCGCTGTCGGTGTCCACGTCCCACCAGCGCTCGCACTCGACGTGCAGCCGGACGCGGTCGGTGGTGGGGTACGGGTTCTGGCAGTGGGCGGTGACGGTGGAGCCCTCGACGACCGTGCGGCAGGAGGCCTCGAAGCCCTCGGCGTCCCGGGCCGCCGGCGCCGGTATCTCCTCGGCCGGGGCGGGGGCGGCACGGACCTCGGCGGCTATCCCGAGCCCGGTGAGGAACACGGCGGCCGAGGCGAGAGCGGCGGCCCTGCGGTGCGGCACGCGCATGCCCGTACCTCCTCCCCATCAGTAGCCGGATGTCGCGCTCTGGACCAGTTTGGGGTGGTTCGCCGGAGTTTTCGACTCGGGCGCGGGCCCTCGGGTACGACGAAGGCCGGGCGCCCCCTGAGAGGGGCGACCCGGCCTTTCGTACCGCCGAACGGGTGAGCGCTCAGGCGCCGATCGCGTGCAGACCGCCGTCGACGTGGACGATCTCGCCCGTGGTCTTCGGGAACCAGTCGGACAGCAGGGCGACGACGCCACGGCCGGCCGGCTCCGGGTCGGCGAGGTCCCACTTCAGCGGGGAACGGCTGTCCCAGACCGCCGCCAGCTCGCTGAAGCCGGGGATCGACTTGGCGGCCATGGAGCCGATCGGACCCGCCGAGACGAGGTTGCAGCGGATGTCCTGCTTGCCCAGGTCACGCGCCATGTAGCGGTTGGTGGCCTCGAGCGCCGCCTTGGCCGGGCCCATCCAGTCGTACTGCGGCCAGGCGAACTGCGCGTCGAAGGTGAGGCCGACGACCGCACCGCCCTGGTGCATCAGCGGCAGCAGCGCCATCGTCAGGGACTTCAGCGAGAAGGCCGAGACGTGCATGGCGGTGGCCACCGACTCGAACGGCGTGTTCAGGAAGTTGCCGCCGAGCGCGTCCTGCGGAGCGAAGCCGATGGAGTGGACGACGCCGTCGAGACGGTCGCCGAGCTGCTCGCGGACCTGGCCCTCCAGGCGGGCGAGGTGCTCGTCGTTGGAGACGTCGAGCTCGAGGACCTTGACCTTGTCGGGCTCGGGCAGCTTCTTGGCGATGCGCTCGGTCAGCGTCGGACGCGGCCACGCGGTGAGGATGATCTCCGCGCCCTGCTCCTGGGCCAGCTTCGCGGTGTGGAAGGCGATGGAGGACTCCATCAGCACACCCGTGATCAGGATGCGCTTGCCCTCAAGAATTCCGCTCATGGTCAGTGACCCATGCCCAATCCGCCGTCAACCGGGATGACGGCTCCAGTGATGTACGAAGCGTCGTCGGAGGCGAGGAACTTCACCGCGGCGGCGATCTCCTCGGGCTGCGCGTAGCGGCCCAGCGGCACCTGGGACACGATGCCCGCGCGCTGCTCCTCGGTCAGCACCGCGGTCATGTCGGTGTCGACAAAACCGGGGGCGACGACATTGAACGTGATGTTGCGCGAGCCGAGCTCGCGGGCCAGGGAGCGGGCGAAGCCGACCAGGCCCGCCTTCGAGGCGGCGTAGTTCGCCTGCCCCGCCGAGCCCAGCAGACCGACGACCGAGGAGATCAGGACGACGCGGCCCTTCTTGGCCCGCAGCATGGCGCGGTTGGCGCGCTTGACGACCCGGAAGGTGCCCGTGAGGTTGGTGTCGACGACGGTGGTGAAGTCGTCCTCGCTCATGCGCATGAGGAGCTGGTCCTTGGTGACCCCGGCGTTCGCCACCAGGACCTCCACCGGACCGTGCGTCTCCTCGATCTCCTTGTAGGCCTGGTCCACCTGCTCGGCGTCGGTGATGTCGCACCTGACGGCGAGGCAGCCCAGTTCGAGGAGGGCTGCCGGCGGCTCACCGGACCGGTACGTGATCGCGACCTTGTCGCCGGACTCGGCGAACGCGCGGGCGATGGCGAGGCCGATGCCCCGGTTGCCTCCGGTGACGAGAACCGAGCGGCTCAACGGATCACCCTTTCGATCTTTCAGCGGTCTGGATACCGAAAACCTATCGGTCCGGCCTCGGTCACGAGGGATCGCCCCCTGACAGTGGCGTACGAATGTCACTGTCGGGTCCCTACATAAAGCTCTGGGCGTGGCGGCCCGAAGCGCGACATGATCGGGGGCGACCGGTCTCATACGAACAGGAGACAGCTGTGCCATCTGGGACCCATTCGATCGACGCGGCCTTCACGGCGCTGCCGCTGCGGGCGCTGGCCGACGCCGCGCTGGCACGCGCGCGCGCCCTCGGCTCCGAACACGCGGACTTCCGGCTCGAGCGGGTGCGCAGCGCCTCGTGGCGGCTGCGGGACGCCAAGCCATCGGGTTCCTCCGACACCACGGACCTGGGGTACGCGGTGCGGGTGGTGCACGGCGGGGCGTGGGGGTTCGCCTCCGGGGTGGACCTGACCATGGACGGGGCGGCGCGGGTCGCCTCGCAGGCCGTCGCCATGGCCAAGCTTTCGGCCAAGGTGATCGCCGCGGCCGGTTCCGACGAGCGTGTGGAGCTGGCCGAGGAGCCGGTGCACGCGGAGCGGACCTGGGTCTCCTCGTACGAGATCAACCCCTTCGACATCCCGGACGCCGAGAAGAGCGCGCTGCTCGCCGACTGGAGCGACCGGCTGCTGCGGGCGGACGGCGTGGCGCACGTGGACGCCTCGCTGATGACCGTCCAGGAGAACAAGTTCTACGCGGACACGGCCGGCACGGTCACCACCCAGCAGCGGGTTCGGCTGCACCCGCAGCTCACGGCGGTCGCCGTGGACGGGACGACGGGCGAGTTCGACTCGATGCGGACGATCGCGCCGCCGGTCGGGCGGGGCTGGGAGTACCTGACCGGCACCGGCTGGGACTGGGACGCGGAGCTGGAGTCGATTCCGGGGCTGCTCGCGGAGAAGATGCGGGCGCCGAGCGTGGAGGCGGGGACGTACGACCTGGTGGTCGACCCGTCGAACCTCTGGCTGACGATCCACGAGTCGATCGGGCACGCGACGGAGCTGGACCGGGCGCTCGGCTACGAGGCGGCGTACGCGGGGACCTCGTTCGCCACCTTCGACCAGCTGGGGAAGCTGGCGTACGGCTCGTCGATCATGAACGTGACGGGTGACCGCACCGCCGAGCACGGCCTCGCGACGATCGGGTACGACGACGAGGGCGTCGAGGCGCAGAGCTGGGACCTGGTGAAGGACGGCACGCTCGTCGGCTACCAGCTGGACCGGCGGATCGCGAAGCTGACGGGCCTCGGCCGGTCGAACGGCTGCGCGTTCGCCGACTCCCCCGGGCACGTGCCGGTGCAGCGGATGGCGAACGTCTCGCTCCAGCCGGACCCGGGCGGGCTCTCCACCGAGGACCTGATCGGCGGGGTCGAGCGCGGCATCTACGTGGTCGGCGACCGCTCGTGGTCGATCGACATGCAGCGGTACAACTTCCAGTTCACCGGGCAGCGCTTCTTCCGCATCGAGAACGGCCGGCTCGCCGGGCAGCTGCGGGACGTCGCGTACCAGGCGACGACGACCGACTTCTGGGGCTCGATGGAGAAGGTCGGCGGCCCGCAGACGTACGTCCTCGGCGGCGCGTTCAACTGCGGCAAGGCCCAGCCGGGCCAGGTCGCCGCGGTCTCCCACGGCTGCCCGTCCGCCCTCTTCCGGGGCGTCAACATCTTGAACACCACGCAGGAGGCCGGTCGATGAGCTCGCGTTCCACCAAGCCGTACGAGATCGTCGAGCGGGCGCTCGAGCTGTCGCGGGCGGACGGCTGTGTCGTCATCGCCGACGAGGAGTCCTCCGCCAACCTGCGCTGGGCGGGCAACGCGCTCACGACGAACGGCGTGACCCGGGGCCGTACGCTCACCGTCGTCGCGACCGTGGACGGCGCCCAGGGCACGGCCTCGGGGGTCGTGTCGCGCTCGGCGGTGACCGCCGACGACCTGGAGCCCCTGGTGCGGGCCGCCGAAGCCGCCGCGCGGGCCGCGGGGCCCGCCGAGGACGCGCAGCCGCTGGTCCAGGGCGTCGACGCCTCCGCGGACTTCACGGACGCGCCGGCCGAGACCAGCTCCGCCGTGTTCACCGACTTCGCGCCCGCGCTCGGCGAGGCCTTCGCCCGCGCCCGGGCCGGCGGCCGCGAACTCTACGGCTTCGCCCACCACCAGCTGACCTCCACCTACCTCGGTACGTCGACGGGGCTGCGGCTCCGCCACGACCAGCCCAACGGCACCCTTGAGCTCAACGCCAAGTCCCCGGACCGCCAGCGGTCCGCGTGGGCCGGGCGCTCCACGCGGGACTTCAAGGACGTCGACCCGGCGGCGCTCGACGCCGACCTGGCGAAGCGGCTCGGCTGGGCGGAGCGCAGGATCGAACTGCCCGCCGGGCGGTACGAGACGCTGCTGCCGCCGACCGCGGTCGCCGACCTGCTGATCTACCAGCTGTGGTCCTCGGCGGCCCGGGACGCGGTGGAGGGCCGGACGGTCTTCTCCAAGCCGGGCGGCGGGACGCGCCTGGGCGAGACGCTCTCCCCGCTGCCGCTGACGCTGCGCAGCGACCCGAACGAGCCGGGTCTCGAATCCGCGCCGTTCGTCATCGCGCACGCCTCGGGCGACGACTCCTCCGTCTTCGACAACGGTCTGCCGCTCGCCCGGACGGACTGGGTACGGGAGGGCAGGCTGGAGCACCTCATCACCACCCGGCACACGGCGGGGCTCACGCGCCTGCCGGTGGCGCCCGGTGCGGGGAACCTGATCCTGGAGGGCGGTGGCGAGCAGTCCCTGGACGACATGGTCGCCGCGACCGAGCGCGGGCTGCTCCTCACCTGCCTCTGGTACATCCGCGAGGTCGACCCGGCGACGCTGCTGCTGACCGGGCTGACCCGGGACGGCGTCTACCTCGTGGAGAACGGCGAGGTCGTGGGCGAGGTGAACAACTTCCGGTTCAACGAGTCGCCGGTGGACCTGCTGTCGCGGGCCTCGGAGGCCGGCCGGACCGAGAAGACGCTGCCGCGCGAGTGGAGCGACTGGTTCACCCGGGCGGCGATGCCGGCGCTGCGGGTGCCGGACTTCAACATGAGCTCGGTCAGCAAGGGCGTCTGACCCCCATAGACTGGGGTCGGCGTGACTACAACCAATCCAAGGAGACGGACGATCGTGACGGACATCGTCGACGAGCTGAAGTGGCGCGGGCTGTTCGCCCAGTCCACCGACGAGGACGCACTGCGCAAGGCTCTCGCGGACGGTCCCGTCACGTTCTATTGCGGCTTCGACCCGACCGCGGCCAGTCTCCACGTCGGCCACCTGGTCCAGGTGCTCACCGTCCGCCGGCTCCAGCAGGCCGGTCACCGGCCGCTGGCGCTGGTCGGCGGGGCCACCGGCCAGATCGGCGACCCGCGCCCGACGGCCGAGCGCACCCTGAACGACCCCGAGACGGTCGCGAACTGGGTGAACCGGCTCCGGGGCCAGATCGAGCCCTTCCTCTCCTTCGAGGGGGAGAACGCGGCGGTCATGGTGAACAACCTGGACTGGACCGCGGGCCTGTCCGCGATCGAGTTCCTGCGGGACATCGGCAAGCACTTCCGGGTCAACAAGATGCTGACCAAGGACTCCGTGGCCCGGCGCCTGGAGTCCGAGCAGGGCATCAGCTACACCGAGTTCAGCTACCAGCTGCTCCAGGGCATGGACTTCCTGGAGCTGTACCGGCGGTACGGCTGCACGCTCCAGCAGGGCGGCTCCGACCAGTGGGGCAACCTGGTGGCCGGGCTCGACCTGATCCACCGCCTCGAGCCGGGCGCCGAGGTGCACGCGCTCGCGACGCCGCTGATGGTCAAGGCGGACGGCACCAAGTTCGGCAAGACCGAGGGCGGGGCCGTCTGGCTCGACGCGGAGATGACGACGCCGTACGCGTTCTACCAGTTCTGGCTGAACGTGGACGACCGTGACATCTCCACGTACATGCGGATCCTGTCCTTCAAGTCCCGCGCGGAGCTGGAGGAGCTGGAGCAGCTCACCGCCGAGCGGCCGCAGGCGCGGACCGCGCAGCGGGCGCTCGCCGAGGAGCTGACGACGCTGGTGCACGGCGCCGAGCAGTGCGCGGCCGTCATCAGCGCCTCGAAGGCGCTGTTCGGGCAGGGCGACCTGGCCGAGCTGGACGAGGCCACGCTCGCCGCGGCGCTCTCCGAGCTGCCGCACGCGCGCGTGACCGCGCTCGGGCAGGTCGTGGACCTGTTCACCGAGGTCGGTCTCGCGCCGAGCAAGTCGGGCGCGCGCCGCACGGTGAAGGAGGGCGGGGCCTACGTGAACAACGTGAAGGTGACCGCCGAGGACGCCGAGGTGGCGGCGGACGAGCTGCTGCACGGCCGCTGGCTGGTGCTGCGCCGGGGCAAGAAGAACCTGGCGGCGATCGAGCTCGTGGCCGGCACGGAGGGCTGACGCCCCCGGTCGATCGGCGACATGACGGAGGCCGGTACGCGCGTCGCGCGCGTACCGGCCTCCGTCATGTCAGGCTCGTTGTTTGTTGCCGCGGACCGTGGTCCACAGCATGTCGCCCAAGCCCACCACGACGACCGCGCCGACGAGTTGGAGCAGGTGGCGGATCCAGTCGATGCCCTTGGTGTCCTCGACACCGATCCAGCCCGCGACAGCATTGCCGAGAATGCTGCCGAGAATGCCGAAAATGGTCGTCAGCCACAGAGGGATCTGCTGCTTCCCCGGGATGATCGCCTTGGCGATCAGACCGAGGACGAATCCCACGATGATTGCCCACAACCAGCTCATGCTCGCCTCCTCATGCGGCGCAATCTGCGCATGTGGGCCCAGTCTCGGCCCATCCGCCATACGGCGCATGTCGGACGGACCCATACGTGACCCGGCCTCCTCGACCTCGGACCTCAGGCGTACCGTGGAGACAGGTCCGGAACGGGGAGAGTCCGGCGTGGACGCTGGTGGTGGAATGTGATGCGGAAGCATGGCGGAGCCGAGGTCTTCCGGATCACCGGGGCCCGGCAGGGTCTCGCCGAGGACGTGCGGGGCCGCGAGCGTCGGTACGTGATCTCGATGACGATCAGGACGCTGTCCGTGATCGCCGCGGTCGTCCTGTGGAACGTCGAACGCCACGTGTCCATCGTGGCCCTGGTACTGGGTGCGCTGCTCCCCTATGTCGCCGTGGTCGTCGCCAACGCGGGACGGGAGCGGCCGCCGTCGCTGCCGTCGACGTTCGTCCCCGCGCCGACCCGGCCCGAACTCCCCGCGGGGGACGTCCCGGCGGAACCGCGTACGGAACGCGCACACGATCAGAGTTGATCATCGTAGCGATCTAAAAGCTCAGGAAAAGCTCAGATCAATCATGAAGTTCCGGTGCACCGGAACCCGTCCCCCGTGACATACTTCCTACGCGCTCCGCATCCCCCGTCGGAGCGACGGACCGGTGCCGGGCAGCTCCCCCCGTGGCTGCTCGGCATCGCCATTGCTGGACAATGATCGGATGAGCGACGAGACCCCGATCTGTTCGGCCAAGGGCTGCCGCGCCGCCGCGGTGTGGGTGCTGGCCTGGAACAACCCGAAGCTGCACACGCCCGAGCGCCGCAAGACCTGGCTCGCCTGCGAGGAGCACCGCGAGCACCTCTCCCAGTTCCTGGGTGTACGGGGCTTCCTCAAGGATGTCGTCCTGCTGACCGACTGGGAGTCGGCCGACGACTCAGCCGACGGGTCAGCCGCCGATAGCTGACATCGGGCGCTCGGGCTGCAGGAAGCTCGGGTCGTCAAGGCCCGAGCCCGCCTTCTTGCCCCACATCGCCAGCTTCCAGATCCGGGCGATCTCCGCGTCCGAGTCGGCCGAGCCCTCCGGCCCCGCCGCGCGCAGCGCCGCCCGCAGGTCGGTCTCCTCGGTGGCGAACAGACACGTGCGCACCTGGCCGTCGGCGGTCAGCCGGGTCCGGTCGCAGGCCCGGCAGAACGGGCGGGTGACGGAGGCGATGACGCCCACGGTGTGCGGTCCGCCGTCCACGACCCAGCGCTCGGCGGGGGCCGAGCCGCGCTCGTCCGAGCCCTCGGGGGTCAGGGTGAAGCGGGTGCGCAGGGACTCCAGGATGTCCCCGGCGGTGATCATGCCGTCGCGCTTCCAGCCGTGCTGGGCGTCCAGCGGCATCTGCTCGATGAACCGCAGTTCGTAGCCGTTCTCCACGGCCCAGGCCAGCAGGTCGGGGGCCTCGTCGTCGTTGAGCCCGGGCATCAGGACCGCGTTGACCTTCACCGGGGTGAGCCCGGCGTCCCGCGCGGCGGCCATGCCGTCGATCACGTCGTGATGGCGGTCGCGGCGGGTCAGGGTCTTGAAGACGTCGGGGCGCAGGGTGTCCAGCGAGACGTTGACCCGGTCGAGGCCGGCGGCCTTCAGCGCGGCGGCCGTCCGCTTGAGTCCGATGCCGTTCGTGGTCAGGGACATCCGGGGGCGGGGCTCCAGGGCCGCGCAGCGCTCGACGATCCCGACCAGGCCGGGGCGGAGCAGCGGCTCGCCGCCGGTGAAGCGGACCTCCGTGACACCGAGCTGGGTGACCGCGATCCGTACCAGCCGGACGATCTCGTCGTCGGTCAGCAGATCGGGCTTGGCCAGCCACTGCAGACCTTCCTCCGGCATGCAGTACGTGCAGCGCAGATTGCACCGGTCGGTGAGCGAGACGCGAAGGTCGGTGGCCTGTCGGCCGTACGTGTCGATGAGCACTGTGGGCCCCCTCCCCTTCGTTCGGTGATTTATACAGCGAGCCTACGCGAGAGCACCGACGACGAGCAGGGGCCGTTTGTCACGAGGACCGCGTCGGCCGCGTCGTAGGACCCTACGACGCGGCCGCTCCGGTATCGCTCACCGTGTACGGGTCAGTGCGCTCCGACACCGGTGAGGGACTTGACCTCCAGTTCGGCGTACTTGCCCTTGTCCGGCTCCTCCTTGGAGAGGATCGAGCCGAGCCAGCCGAGCAGGAAGCCCAGCGGGATCGAGACGAGGCCCGGGTTCTCCAGCGGGAACCAGTAGAAGTCGACGGTCTTGAACATCGAGGTGGGCTTGCCGGAGACGACCGGCGAGAAGAGCACCAGGACGACCGAGGAGATCAGACCGCCGTAGATCGACCAGAGCGCGCCCTGGGTGGTGAACCGCTTCCAGAACAGGCTGTAGAGGATCGTCGGCAGGTTGGCGGAGGCGGCGACCGCGAAGGCGAGGGCGACCAGGCCGGCGACGTTGAGGTCGCGGGCGAGCGCGCCGAGGGCGATCGAGACGACACCGATGAAGACGGTCGCCCAGCGGGCCGCGCGGACCTCCTCCTTCTCGGTGGCCTTGCCGCGCCGGATGACGTTGGCGTAGATGTCGTGCGCGAAGGAGGACGACGAGGCCAGGGTGAGTCCGGCGACCACCGCGAGGATGGTGGCGAAGGCGACGGCGGAGATCACGGCGAGCAGGATCGCGCCGCCGGTGGAGCCGGAGCCGCCGCCGATCTCCAGGGCCGCGAGCGGGGCCGCGGTGTTGCCCGCCTTGTTCGAGGCGATGATGTCGCTGTTCTTCAGCAGGGCGGCGGCGCCGAAGCCGAGCACGATCGTCATCAGGTAGAACGCGCCGATGATGCCGATGGCCCAGTTGACCGACTTACGGGCGGCCTTGGCGGTCGGCACCGTGTAGAAGCGGATCAGGATGTGCGGCAGGCCGGCCGTGCCGAGGACGAGCGCGATGCCGAGCGAGAGGAAGTCCAGCTTCGAGATGCTGGTGGCCCCGTACTTGAGCCCGGGCTCGAGGAAGGCCGAGCCCTTGCCGCTGTTGGTGGCGGCCGCGCCGAGCAGGTCGGAGAGGTTGAAGTTGAACTTCAGCAGGATGAGGAAGGTGATCAGGAGCGTGCCCGCGATGAGCAGGACGGCCTTGACCATCTGCACCCAGGTGGTGCCCTTCATGCCGCCGATGGTGACGTACACGATCATCAGGATGCCGACCAGGGCGACGATGGCGATCTTGCCGCCGTCGCTGGTGATGCCGAGCAGCAGCGAGACGAGCACGCCGGCGCCGGCCATCTGTGCGAGCAGGTAGAAGATCGAGACGACGATCGTGGAGGTACCGGCAGCGGTACGGACCGGGCGCTGGCGCATCCGGTAGGCGAGGACGTCGCCCATGGTGTACCGGCCGGAGTTGCGCAGCGGCTCGGCGACCAGGAGCAGGGCGACCAGCCAGGCGACCAGGAAGCCGATGGAGTACAGGAAACCGTCGTAGCCGAAGAGCGCGATCGCGCCGGCGATGCCGAGGAAGGACGCGGCGGACATGTAGTCGCCGGAGATCGCGAGGCCGTTCTGGAAGCCGGTGAACTGGCGGCCTCCGGCGTAGAAGTCGGCGGCGCTCTTGGTCTGGCGGCCGGCCCAGACGGTGATGAAGAGCGTGGCGACGACGAAGGCCCCGAAGAGGGTGATGATCAGCGGCCGGTGCTCGCTGGTGGCGCTGCTCGCCGCGAGGAGGAGGGTGGAGCTGTTCACGCGTCGGCCTCCATACGGGACTTGATGGCCTCGGCCTTGGGGTCGAGGCGGTCGGCCGCGTGGCGGGAGTAGAGCCAGGCGATGAGGAAGGTGGTGGCGAACTGGCCGAGGCCGAGGACGAGCGCCACGTTGATGTTGCCGAAGAGCTTGGTGCCCATGAAGCCGCCCGCGTAGTTGGAGAGCAGCACGTACAGCAGGTACCAGGCGATGAAGGCGACCGTCAGGGGGAAGGCGAAGGAGCGGTACGTACGGCGCAGTTCGCCGAATTCCGCACTCTCCTGCACCTCGACGAAGGCCTCGGTCGTGGGCTGGACGGGGCCGGCGTAGGCCTCGGGGCCGTCCGGTGGCGGCGGTGCTTCGGTGACCACGGAATCTCCTTGGGGCGCGGGTGCGGTGGGCATGGACAAAGGGGCCTCACTGGGGGTCGGGGACGGTGCTCCGGCCGGAGCACCTCCCCTGCACAACGGCACGGAGCGCGCGGCGAAGCGGTTCACGGGGAGTGGTTCTCCTCCGTGGGTCTGTCTGGATATTCCTCCGGATCCACGCCAATCCCTCTCAACTCATTGATGACGCGGGAAGATCAGCGATAACTTCACTCGTCATGCACCTGCCTGTACGCAAACGGCGTACGGGCAGTACATACGGATGATGTGGAGAACCCATGGCTCATCTGGGATCGAGACGCGGCCGAGTACTCGCTCTGCCCGTCGGTCTCGCGCTCACGGCCTCGCTCGGCTTCCTGCCGGCGGGCGCCTCCGCCGCCGAGGTCAGCGACGGCGCCGCGACGACCGCCGTCTCGACGAACGGCCCGAAGCTGTCCTACGTCGTCAACGTCGACGGGGGCCGCGGGACGGCCGCCTCGGTGAAGAAGGCGATAGCCGCGGCCGGTGGCACGGTGGTCATCGCGTATGACCAGATAGGCGTGATAGTCGTCCACTCGCAGAACCCCGAGTTCGCGAAGACGATCCGCAAGGCCCGGGGTGTGGTGTCGGCCGGTTCGACGCGTACCGCCCCGCTCTCCGTCCAGAAGGACACCTCCGTCGGCGAGGGTGGTCAGGCGCTCACCGCGGCCGAGGCGACCTCCGCCGCGGCACGTGCCACGGACGACCAGGACGCGCTGGAGCCGCTGCAGTGGGACCTGCCCGCCATCAAGGCGGACCAGGCCCACCGCAAGACCCTCGGCAGCAGCAAGGTCACGGTCGCCGTCATCGACACGGGTGTCGATGACACCCACCCGGACCTGGCGCCGAACTTCGACGCCCGCGCCTCGGCCAACTGCGTGACCGGCAAGCCGGACATCACGCCCGGCTCGTGGCGGCCGCAGGCGGGCGAGAGCGACCACGGCACGCACGTCGCCGGCACGATCGCCGCCGCCAAGAACGGCACCGGCATCACCGGTGTCGCGCCGGGCGTGAAGGTCTCGGGCATCAAGGTGTCCACGACCGAGGGCTTCTTCTACACCGAGGCCGTCGTCTGTGGCTTCATGTGGGCGGCCGAGCGCGGTGTCGAGATCACCAACAACAGCTACTACACCGACCCGTGGCTGTTCGCCTGCAAGAACGACGAGGACCAGAAGGCCCTGATCGAGGCCGTCACCCGCGCGACCCGCTACGCGGAGCGCAAGGGCACGGTCAACGTCGCGGCGGCCGGCAACTCCAAGATGGACCTGGCGGCGGACGAGCTCACCGACGTCACCAGCCCGAACGACACCACGCCGGTGACCCGGGTCATCAACCCGAAGGAGTGCTTCGACTACCCGGCGATGCTGCCGGGCGTGGTCACCGTCTCCGCGACGGGTGCCAAGGACCTGAAGGCCTCCTACTCCAACTACGGTCTCGGCGTCGTCGACATCGCGGCGCCGGGCGGAGACCGGACCGAGTACCAGACCCCGGACGCTCCGGCTGTCAACGGCCGCATCCTGTCGACCACGGTCAACGGCGGCTACAACTACAAGGCCGGTACGTCGATGGCCTCGCCGCACGCCGCCGGTGTGCTCGCGCTGCTGAAGTCGACGCACCCGAAGGCGAGCCCGGCGCAGCTGAAGGCCATGCTGTACGCGCAGGCCGACGACCGCGCCTGCACCAACCCGTACGACATCGAGGGTGACGGCGTCGTCGACGCGGTCTGCGAGGGCGGCAAGAGCAAGAACGGCTTCTACGGGGCCGGTCTCGTGGACGCGCTCGACGCGGTCAAGCGCCGCTAGGGAGTGTCCGGAAAGTATGGTCGTCCGCCCGAAGGGTAGGGCTCGCGGCGTCCGGTGCGTGCGATCGCAAGGCGCCGGGATGCCCTCGTAGCGGAGCTACGTGGGCATGTCGGCAACGCGGCGAGCGTGCGTGCCGGGCGTCGCGAGCCGGGCCAGACTTTCCGGACACGAGCTAGTACGTACGTCGCGCAAAGGAGGGGCCCTGGTGTGGTGCGCCACACCGGGGCCCCTTCGCGTGGCACGGAGTGCCATCATGCGGCGCATGGACAACACAGTGCGTACGGGTACGGAGTTGTTGTGGTCGGCCCTCGGCGGCGATCCCTCGCTGGTCGACCGGGTGGCGTACGGAGGTCCGTCGGGGCTCCTCGCGGCCCGTCTGCCGGTGATGGACCTGGCGCGGGCGGCGGTCGCGGTCGCGGGGCTCGCGGCGGTCGAGCGGGCCGGACTGCCGGGGCGGGTCCGGGTGGACGACGGGGCGGTCGCCACGGCCTTCGTGAGCGAGCGTCACCTCCGGATCGACGGCAGGGAGCCGGTCACCTTCGCGCCGCTCTCCCGCTTCTGGCGGGCCTCGGACGGCTGGGTCCGTACGCACGCCAACTACCCGCACCACCGGGCCGCGTTGCTGTCGGCCCTGGGGGTGCGGGAGGAGTCGGTGGAGGCCGTGGCGGCGGCGATCGCCGAGCGGAAGGCCGTCGAGACCGAGACGACGGTGTACGCGGCCGGGGGCCTCGCCGTCGCCCTGCGTGCCCCTGAGGAGTGGGCGGCGCACGAGCAGGGCCGGGAGGTGGCGGCGCGGCCCCTGCTGACCCGGGAGCGGCTCGACGAGGCGGCGCCGAGGACGCGCCCGGACCGGCCGCTGCGGGTCCTGGACCTGACCCGGGTCCTCGCCGGGCCGGTCGCGACGCGAACGCTCGCGCTGCTCGGCGCGGACGTGCTGCGGATCGACCCGCCGGCCAACCCCGAACTGCCCGACCAGCACGCGGACACCGCCGTCGGCAAGCGGACCGCCGCGCTCGACCTGGAGAGCCCCTCGGACCGGCGGACCTTCGACGAGCTGCTCGACGCGGCCGACGTCCTGGTCACCGGCTACCGCCCCGGCGCCCTGGACCGCTTCGACCTCCACCGCCCCGGCCTGGTGATCGCCCGGCTCTCCGCGTGGGGCGACTACGGGCCCTGGGGCGAGCGGCGCGGCTTCGACAGCCTGGTGCAGGTGGCGACCGGCATCGCGGTGACCGAGGGCTCGGCGGACGGGCCGGGCGCGCTGCCCGCGCAGGCCCTGGACCACGGCACGGGCTACCTGCTCGCGGCGGCCGTCCTGCGCTCCCTGACCGAGCAGGAGCGGGAGGGCGGCACGCGTCTCGTACGCCTGGCGCTGGCCCAGACGGGCCACTGGCTGACGCACGCGCTGCCCCGGTACGAGCCGGAGCGGTACCTCACGGAGACGGACGGCCCGCTGGGCCGGCTGCGGCACGCGCTGTCGCCCGTCTCGTACGAGGACTGCCCGGCGGGCTGGTCACGCCCGCCGGGCGTCGCGGGAGCGGACGCTCCCGAGTGGCTCGGGGCTTGAGCTCAGGGCTTGAGCTCAGGGCTTGAGCTCAGGGCTTGACCAGGACCTTGAGCGCGGTGCGCTCGTCCATGGCCTTGTAGCCGCCGGGGACGCCGTCGAGTCCGACCGTCAGGTCGAAGACCGGGGACGGGTCGATCGTGCCGTCGAGGACGTCCGGGAGCAGCTCGGGGATGTACGCCCGGACCGGGGCGACGCCGCCGCGCAGGGCGATGTTCCGGTCGAACATGACGGAGAGGTCGAGTCCCGTACCGCTGCCGTGCGGGACGCCGACGTAGCCGATGGAGCCGCCGTCTCGGGTGATGGCGACGGCGGTGCGCATCGACTGCTCGGTGCCGACGGCCTCGATGACGGCGTGGGCGCCCTGCCCGCCGGTGAGCTCGAGGACGGCCGCCTCGGCGGCCTCGCCGCGCCCGGCGACGACGTCGGTGGCGCCGAAGGTGCGGGCGATGTCGGTACGGACGGTGTGGCGGCCGAGCGCGATGATCCGCTCCGCGCCGAGCCGCTTGGCGGCGAGGACGCCGCACAGGCCGACGGCGCCGTCGCCGACGACCGCGACGGTGGAACCCTTGACGACGCCGGCGCCGAGGGCGGCGTGGTGGCCGGTGCCCATGACGTCGGAGAGGGCGAGGAGCGCGGTCAGGAGGTGGTCGTCGGAGGCGGCCTCGGCGGGCAGCTTGACGAGGGTGCCGTCGGCGAAGGGGACGCGGACGGCCTCGCCCTGGCCGCCGTCGGAGCCGACGGAGCCCCAGAAGCCGCCGCGCGGGCAGGAGGTCTGGAGGCCCTCGGCGCAGTAGTCGCAGGTGCCGTCGGACCAGACGAACGGGGCGACGACGAGGTCGCCCGCGGCGAAGCCGGTGACGCCGGCGCCCGCCTCCTCGACGATGCCGAGGAACTCGTGGCCGATGCGCTGGCCGGGCTGCCGGGCCGACTCGCCGCGGTAGGCCCACAGGTCGCTGCCGCAGATGCAGGCCCGCAGGACCCGTACGACGACGTCGGTGGGGTCCTGGACGACGGGGTCGGGGACGTCCTCCACGCGCATGTCGAACGGGGCGTGGATGGTGGTGGCGCGCATGCGGGGAGGTCCTTGCTGTCAGGCGGCGGTACTCCGCTCACCGTACGCCTGTGTGAGGACGCCCGTGGTCAGCAGGTACTGGGCGGCGACGTAGGTGGCCATGATCCAGAAGTCGGGGGCGGGGAGCTGGGGCCACTCGGCGACGCCGGTCGCGATGAGGGTGTCGGAGAGCAGGAAGAGCGCGCCGCCTGCGCCCGCGGTGAGCCCGAGGGAGCTGGCACGGTAGGCCATGGCGGTGAGCAGGAGGGAGTAGCCGGCGACGGGGATCCGCAGGTCGGCGGGGAGGTCGGGCCAGAGCAGCGCGACGGTGCCGAGGAGGGCGACGGTGTACGCGATCCCGAGGGGTACGGACGTGCTCCGGCGCCCGAAGAGCGCGAGGTAGCAGACGTGCCCGGCGGCGAAGGAGCCCATGCCGACGAGGAAGGCCCAGTCGGCGTCGAACAGCAGGAAGACGTCGCCGCCCCAGCCGAAGAGCAGCGCGACGATCAGGAGCCTGGGGGCGCCTCGGGTGGCGGCGTACGCGGCGAGCAGCGGCATGAGCAGCGGCTTGGCGATCCGGTGCCCGAGCTCGGCGCCGGCGAGGAGGGAGACCAGGTCGACGGCGACGGCGAGCGCGAAGGCGGCGAGGAGGGCGCGGGAGAGCGTGCTCGAGACGGTGGCGGCGGAGGCCGCGGTACGGGCGCTCACGCGGCGGGCTCCGCGGCGGCGGGGCCGGTGCCCGTGGCCGGCGGCTGTGTCCTCGGCTGCCAGCCCGGCCCCCGGAAGACCCGCCCGGTGCGTTCGCGCCAGCTGGTCGCGGCGCGGACGTCGCGGGCGATGGCGGCGTACTCGTGGGTGGCGACGCGCAGCGGGTTGTACGTCTCGATGTTCTTGGTGAGGCCGAAGACGGGCTTGGTCGTCTCCCCCACCCAGGAGCCGAACGTCCGGTCCCAGACGATGAGGATCCCGCCGAAGTTCCGGTCCAGGTAGCCGCCCTGGGAGGCGTGGTGGACGCGGTGGTGGGAGGGCGTGTTGAGGACGTACTCGAAGGGGCGGGGCAGCCGGTCGATGCGCTCGGTGTGGATCCAGAACTGGTACACGAGGTTGATCGAGTAGCAGAACGCGACGGCCGCCGGGTGCACGCCGAGGGCGATCATCGGCAGGTAGAACGGCCAGGACGTCAGGCTGGTCCAGGGCTGGCGCAGCGCGGTGGTGAGGTTGAACTTCCGGCTGCTGTGGTGCACGACGTGGCAGGCCCACAGGACGCGGATGACGTGGTGGCCGCGGTGCTGCCAGTAGTAGAAGAAGTCCTGGGCGAGCAGCATCAGCGGGATCGTCCACCACACGATCGGGACGCGGAGCGGGGTGAGCTCGTAGACCGCGGTGTAGATGGCGACGATCGGGATCTTCCAGAGGAAGTCGAAGACGAGACTGCCGATCCCCATGCCGAGGCTGGTGGCGGCGTCCTTGGTCTCGTATCCGGCGGCGTCCTCGTCGGGATGGAGTCGGTAGCTGACCATCTCCAGGACGGTGAGCAGGACGAACGCCGGTATGGACCAGAGCACGACATCGGGCAGGTTCGGCATGCCGACGACGGTAGAGGTGCGGGTCGGGGTGCGGCTAGACGCTGTTACCGACAAGTATGCGAGACGACTTGTCAGCAAGCTTTGACACCTTCCGACAAGACGGGGCGGCGTACGATCGGGTGGACGGCGGCCACTGGGGGAGGAACTCCGTTGCAGGGAGTGGAAGTTGCGCTGGCGCGGCTGGCCGGGACGGTACTGGGCGCGGTCGTGAAGTCCGTGGCGATGCCACGCAAGGGTGCCGGACTCGTCGACTCGCCGGTCCGCCCGCTCCCCCGGCCCGCGAAGCCCGACCGCCTGGCGAAGGTCCTGGGCGCGCGGCTGGCCTCGGGCTCGTACGCCGGCCTGGCGGAGCACGAACGACTGGCGGCGGTCGACGGCGTACGGGACACCTTCGCGGCGGCCGGCCCGGTGGACACGGACCGGCTCTTCGCGGTGGACCTCGACCCGGAGCGGCTGCGCGGCGAGCTGCGCGCCCCGGACGCGGGCCTGTCCGGACGGACCCTGGAGCTGTACGACGAACTGCTCGGGCTCTGCTGCGCCCACCTGGTGGAGCAACTGACGGCCGAGCCGTCGTTCGCGGGGCGGGCGGCGATGGAGCACGCGCACGTGGCAGGACGGACGCGGGACGCGGTGGAGGCCCTGGCGGCGGACCGGCCTCGCCCGGAGGCGGAGGCGCTCGCTTTCGAGGAGCGGTACGCACGGTATGTGGCGGCGACCCATGGGCGCCTGGAGCTGTTCGGGTTGACGCTGGGACGGTCGGCGCGGGAGTGGCCGTTGGACACGGCGTACATCAGTCTGGCGGTGAGCGGGGGCGGGGAGCGGGAGGCCCTCGGACTCCCGCACACCGGCACGACGACCGTGAGCACCGAGGCGGCGTTCGCGACGACCGACCGGCTCCTGCTGCGCGGACCGGCGGGCTCCGGCAAGAGCACCCTCATGCAGTGGCTGGCCCTCAACGCGGCCCGCAGGTCCTTCGCCGGCGACCTCGCGGACTGGAACCGGTGCGTGCCGTTCGTCCTGCGGCTGCGCGCCTTCACCACGGCCGACGCGCTGCCAGCGCCCGAGGAGTTCCTGCGCGCGAGCGGCGTGCCGCTGACCGCGCCGTCCGGCTGGACGGAGGACCTCCTCACCAGCGGGCGGGCGCTGATCCTCGTGGACGGCGTGGACGAGGTCCCGGTACGGCTGCGCAACCGCACCGAGACCTGGCTGCGCAATCTCGTCACCGCGTATCCGGAGGCCCGGTACGTGGTGACGACCCGGCCGTCGGCTGTACCCGAGGAGTGGCTGTCCCGCCAGGGCTTCGCGGCGCACACGCTGGTGCCGATGGACGGCGACGACATCCGGGCGTTCGTCGCGCACTGGCACGACGCGGCCCGCCTGGAGTGCGCCTCGGACGAGGAGCGGGCGCAGCTCGGCACGTACGAGACCGCGCTGCGGCAGGCCGTCGGCAGCCGCCGCGACCTGGCCCGGCTCGCCACCAACCCGCTGATGTGCGCCCTGCTCTGCGCCCTGAACCGGGACCGTCGGATGCAGCTGCCCCGGGCCCGGAAGGAGCTGTACGACGCGGGACTCGACATGCTGCTGGTGCGCCGGGACACCGAGCGGGAGATCTGCGGCGTCGAGGGCGTGGACCTGACGCGGGAGGAACAGACGTCGCTGCTGCAGCGGCTGGCGTACTGGCTGATCCGCAACGGGCAGGCGGAGGCGGAGCGCGCCGACGCGGAGGAGATGGTCGCGGAGTGGCTCACGGCGATGCCTCAGGTCCGGGGCGACGCCGCGCGGGTCTTCGCGCATCTGCTGATCCGCAGCGGCCTGCTGCGCGAGCCGGCTCCCGGCGCGGTGGGCTTCGTGCACCGCACGTTCCAGGACTACCTGGGGGCGAAGTCGGCGGTGGAGGCCCGTGACCTCGGCATGCTGGTGAAGAACGCGCACGACGACCAGTGGGACGACGTCGTCCAGATGGCCGTCGGCCACGCACGGCCGGAGGAGCGGGCCCGGCTGCTGAAGCAGTTACTGAAGCGGGCCGACCGCGCGCCGAAACTGCGCCACCGGCTCGTTCTGCTGGCCGCGGCATGTCTGGAGCACGCGCCGGAGCTGGACCCGACGGTACGGGAGCTGGTGGAGGTCCGGACCCGGGAGCTACTCCCGCCGCGCGACCTCAACGCCGCCGAGGAGCTTGCCAAGGTCGGGGAGCTGGTCCTGCCTCTGTTGCCGGGGCCGGAGGGGCTGGACAAGGAGAGCGCGGCGGCCGTGGTGCGGACGGCCGCGCTGATCAAGGGCGACGCGGCGTTCGAAGTGGTGGCGCGGTTCCGGGAGGACAGTCGCCTCCTGGTGCCGTTCCAGGTGTCGCAGGCGTGGCCCTCGTTCGACACCGAGCGGTACGCCCGCGAGGTCCTCTCCGTGCGGCCGTGGGAGGAGGACTTCCTGCATGTGCAGTCGGCCGAGCAGCTCGCGGCGCTGAAGCTGTTGCCGCGTGCCCACAGCGTCCATCTCGCGGGACCGTACGCGGACCTGTCGCCGCTGCATGTCGTCAAGGACCTTCAGCGCGTGTTCGTCTTCGAGAACACCGCCCTGACCGACCTCACCCCTCTGCGGCGGTTCACCGGGCTTCGGTACGTCGGCCTGAGCCGTAGCCCGCTCCTGTCGGACCTTTCGCCGCTGGCCGGGCCGGGACTCGAGTTCCTCTCGCTGCACGAGCTGCACCCCGCGCTCTCCGTCGAGCCCTTGCGCGACATGCCGGACCTGTCCAGCTTCAGTCTCGGGCACCCTCTGCTCATCGAGAGCCTGGCCGAGCTGCCCCTCGGGCCCGCGCTCACGCACCTCGCACTGAGCCCGCAAGCGCGCTACGTCGAGCTCGCCGGCATCGAGCGGTGGCCCCGCCTGACCAGCCTCGCCCTCTTCGGACAGGCGCAGCTGAAGCAACTCCTCACCATGGCGGCACCACCGCGACTGGAATCGTTGCATCTGTCCGACCTGATCGACCCCGATCTTGCCTCGCTCGGCGCCCTGCCGAACTTGCGCAGCCTGTCTCTGTTCCGCTGCGAGATCCCCTCCCTCGCGCCCTTCCGCGACCACCCCTCGCTCGGCCGTCTGACCCTCTGGCAGTGCATGGGACCGAACGGCGGCCCCATCGACCTCACCCCGCTCGCGGACCGGGACGAGCTCACCCTCTCGGTAACCGCGGCCACCCCACTCCTCGGCGAGGAGTTGTTCCCGCCCGGCCGCATCGAGCGGGTCGCCTAGACCCCCGCCGCCCCCAGCAACGACCCCGCCCCGTACGTCACCGCCATCGCCAGGGCGCCGCCGCCGACCGTGCGGAGGATGGCGCGGGTGGGTGGGGCCGTGCCGAGGCGGGCGCTGGACCAGCCGGTGAGGGTGAGGGCCGCGAGGACCGAGAGGACCGTGATCCAGAGGCGGGTCGACGGGGGCGGGAGGACGATCGCGAGGAGCGGGAGGAGGGCTCCCGCCGTGAAGGCGAGGAAGCTGGCGGCCGCCGCGTGCCAGGGGTTGGTGAGGGCGTCGGGGTCGATGCCCAGCTCCACGCGCGCGTGGGCGCGCAGGGCGTCGCGTTCGGTGAGCTGGACCGCCGCCTCGCGGGCGACGTCGGGAGAGAGGCCGCGGGCCGACAGGAGGTCCGTCAGCTCCGCCAGTTCGGCCTCCGGCTCTTCGCGGAGTTCGCGCCGTTCCTGGGCCAGGGCCGCCTTCTCCGAGTCCCGTTGGGTGGAGACCGAGACGTACTCCCCCACCGCCATCGACATCGACCCCGCGAGCAGCCCCGCCAGGCCGGCCGTCAGGAGCGCGGCCCGCGACTCCGTCGCGCCGGCGACGCCCACGACGAGGCCCGCCGTGGAGACGATGCCGTCGTTGGCTCCGAGCACGGCGGCCCGGAGCCAGTTGAGACGGGTGCCGAGGCCGCCGCCGTGAGCCTCGGTGTGGGTGGGGGCGTCAGTCACTCCGGGAGGGTCTCACCCGGTCCGTCACCAGACCCGGACCGACCCGCCCGGGGCGAAGGCGGGGCTGGTGGCGGCCGCCGGGACCTCCTTCAGGGGCTCGGCGATCTCCTCGACGGTCGGGCCGTGCACGGCCGCGAGGGCGTCGAGGAACGGCAGGTCGAAGCCGTAGACGCGGGCCGCGTTGCCGCCGACCATCGCCGCGACCTCCTCCTTCGGCAGCCCCGCGTAGGCGATGCGGAGGCCTTCGCGGGAGTACGGAGTCGTGCCCTCGTCGTGCGGGTAGTCGCTGCCCCACATGATCTTGTCGAGGCCGATCCGGTCGCGCAGCGGCACCTCGTGCGGGCGCATGAAGCTCGCGCCGACGAAGCAGTTGTCCCGCCAGACCTCGCTGGGGCCCTTGCCCATGGACTCCGCGAGTCCCGCGCCGAACTTGGACTCGGCGGTGGCCGCCCGGGAGGCCGCCGCGACAAGACGCGCGTGGTAGTAGTCCAGCATCTCGACCACGCCCGGGATCCAGCCCGAACCCTGCTCGGTGAGGACGAGCTTGAGGTCCGGGTGGCGGCGGAACGCGCCGCCGAACACCAGGTGCCAGAGCGCCCGGTGCGAGAACCAGGTCGTCTCCACCATGAACACCGCGCGCGCCGCCGGTTCGTCGCCGAGCGGCGGCGACGCGGAGCCGCCGTGGTGGTTGACCGGGACGTCGAGCTCCGCGCAGACCGCCCAGATCGGGTCGTACGTCTGCGAGTACAGCTCCGGGATCCCGCTGCCCGGCGGCGCGCCCGGCAGAAGGATGCCGCCCGTCAGGCCCGCCTCCTTCGTGCGGCGGATCTCCTTCACGGCCTCGTCGACGTCGTTGAGCAGGATCTGTGACACGCCCGCGCGGCGGCCCGGCGCGTCCGCGCAGAACTCCGCCAGCCACCGGTTGTGCGCCCGCAGCCCCGCCCAGCGCAGTTCGAACTCCTCCCGCGTCGGCGCGGGCGCCATCAGCGAGGCCGACGGGAAGAACGGCGGGATCGTGTTGGGGAAGACGACCTCGGCGACGATGCCGTCCTCCTCCAGCTCGCGCAGCCGGCGCCGGGAGTTCCAGTTGCGGTCGGCGGTGTCGGCGAGCAGGTCCTCGTACGGGTTGACGTAGCCGGCCGCCCAGGCGTCGAAGGCCTCGTGGTGCCTCTTCTCCAGGTACGGCCTGTAGTCCAGGAGGTCGGCGCCCGCGTGGCAGTCGGCCGAGATGACGGTGTAACGGTCCATCAGTTCACCCCCAGGGTGGGGAAGTCGTGGTCCGTGAGCCAGTGGCGGCCGACCTCCCGCGAGCGGGCCCAGGAGGCTTCCACGGCCGCCTGGTCCGGCGACTGGCCGAGGTCGGCGGGGGTGGGGCCGATGCGGCGGGCGAGCGGAGCGAGCGCGTCGGTGTCGAAGCCGAAGACCTCCGCCGCCGCGAGCCCCAGCATCCGTCGCGTCTCCTCCACCGGGATGTCGTGGAAGGTGTTCCGCAGCCACGCGCGCGTGTTGGGCCAGGTCCCCTCGGGGTGCGGGAAGTCCGAGCCCCAGAGGATGTTGTCCACGCCGATCTCGTACCGCTGCGCCAGCTCGCGCCGCTTGGTGTTGGTGGCGCAGACGAAGACCTGGCGGTCCAGGTACTCGCTCGGCGGCCGCTTCAGCTCCGCGAACGGGGAGAGCTTCTTGCCGCCGTGGGCGCCGAGGTAGAGCCGGTCCATGAACCAGAGCAGGTTCGGCAGCCACCAGCAACCGGACTCGGCCACACCGAACTTGAGCCCCGGGTGCCGCTCGAAGACACCGGACCACAGCAGGAACCACAGCGGCCTGGACGGCCACCAGGTCACCTCGCTGACGTAGATGCCGAGATGGTCGCCGTACTCCTCGCGCGGCGCCGCGCCCGAGTGGGTGACCAGCGGCATCCCCGTCTCGGCGGCGGCCGCCCAGACCGGGTCGTAACGCCGGTCGTGGTACGGCTCCTTGTCCACCCACATGGAGGGGATCATCAGCGCGCCGAGCCCGGACTCCTTGGCCCGGTGGATCTCGGCGACGACCTTCGACGGCTCGGCGGTGATCGGCAGCAGCGCCACCCCGCAGTGCCGCTCAGGGTTCTGCCCGACGAACTCGGCGAGCCAGCGGTTGTGCGCCTGCGCGCCCGCCATGCCCAGCTCCGGGTCCTGGTCGCCGGAGAGCCCGAGGCCGACCCCGAAGGGCGCGGCGGTCTGGCTGTCGACGGCGTCGGCGTCGGGGAAGACGACCTCGGCCGCCACCCCGTCGCCGTCGAGCTCCTTGAGCCGCTGGGCGGCGTCCCAGCCGCCCCGCAGCCCTTCCTCGTTGGCGCTGAACCACTTGGTGGCGAAGTCCTCGTTGCGCACCCCGAGCCGCGTAATGGCCTCGCGGCGGGCCTCGCGCCCGGCGAGGAACTCGTCGAAGTCGCGGTGGAACCGGGGGTCGAGATAGGGCCGGTAGCGCTCGGTGGGCAGTCCGGCGTGGCAGTCGGAGGAGATGATCAGATACGGGTCCTCATGGGTCATGGCCAAGCCCCTCAGTGACGGGTCAGTCGAGGATGAAGCTGTCCAGGTAGGACGGGTTCGCGCGGTCGAGCATCGACCGCGAACGCGCCCGGATCTGCTTGTCGCTGTGCTCGCTCGCCGGCAGCATCCAGAACCGGTCGGCGCGGATGCCGTCGACGACGTGCTCCGCGACCTCCTCGACGGGCGTGAAGGCGACCTCGTGCCCGGCGTCCTTCATGGCCGCCTCCCACTGGTCGAGGCTGCGGTACGGGGTCTTGCGCGGCCGCTCCTTGGCGTACCGCTCGGGCCGGTTGCGGTGCGACTCCCACAGGCCCGTGCGCAGCATGTGCGGGCCGGGGAAGAGCACGGACGCCCCCACGCGCGCGTGCTCGGCCTTCAGGTGCGCGTACAGCGACTCGGTCATGGTGACGACGGCCGCCTTGGTGACGGCGTACACGGAGGCGGTGGGCAGCGGGGCGATCCCGCCGTCGCCTGAGGAGGTGTTGACGACGTGGCCGGGTTCGCCGCCGGCGAGCATGCGCGGGACGAAGGCCTGGATGCCGTGGAAGACGCCCCAGACGTTGACGGAGAAGGCCCATTTCCAGTCGTTGGGCTCGTGCTCCCACATCCGGCCCTCGGCACCCGAGCCGACGCCCGCGTTGTTGCAGAGGACGTGGACGGCGCCGAAGGTGTCGAAGGCCGCGTCCGCGAGGTCCCGTACGGACCGGGCGTCGCTGACGTCGACGGTACGGGCGAGCACCCGGGCCCCGCCCTCGGTCAGCTCCTCGGCCGCCTTGGCGAGCGCGGCCTCCTCCACGTCGCCGAGGACGACGGCGAGCCCCTCGGCGGCGAAGCGGCGGGCCATCGCGAGCCCGATGCCGCTCGCCGCGCCGGTGACGACCGCGACCTGCCCCTGACGCAGCTCCATCACACGCTCCCTTCCGGCGGGCCGTCGAGGATCTGCTGCGGGTCGTCGTAGCGCTGGTGGATGTACGGCAGGAGGGCCTGGGCGCTCACCCGTTCGGCGACCCGGCCCTTCTGGTCGGTGGTCTTCTCGCCGATCGTGATCTCGACGACCCGGCGTACGGGGAGGTCGGCGACGGGGTCGTACATCGACTCGCGGAGCACGATGTCGCCGGTGATCCGCTCCAGCTTGCGGACCTTCTCGTTGCGCAGGCAGTGGACGAGGACGGGGTCGGCGTCGAAGCCCGTGCCGTCCACGCCCGGCAGGAACTTGAAGTAGAAGTCGGTCTTCTCGGTCGGCTCGGGCAGCGGGAGCGGCCCGGAGACCGCGCCGCGCACCTCGACGAAGTCGATGCCGTGCCGGCCGAGGGCGGCGCGGACGACGAGTCCGTCGCGTTCGACGACGACCTGGCCGAGCTTCTTCGGCTCGCCGAAGACCTCGCGGCCGCCGATGAGGGCCCGCTCCAGGGTCATCGGCATGACCAGGGGGTACCAGCCCTCCTGGTCGCCGTGGGCGGCGGCCACCGCGACCGAGCCCGCGCCGAGGGGGTAGCCGGGCAGGTCGACCTGGGAGATGTTGGCCCGGACCAGGGGCCGCTCGGTGGGTTTCAGCGGGGGCGGCAGGACCGCCGCGACCACGTCCGGATCGGTCTCCCAGACGGCGACCACTCCGGTGGACCAGATGTCGGGAAGCTTGCTGCTCTTGGCGCGGGCCGCCGAGATCTCGGCGTCGGTGCGCGCCCCGTACCGTACTCGTGCCATGACGTACCACCCTTCAGGACTGCAGGGACCGTCGGCCTGTAACACAGTTACACCGGCGGCGATGAAGGGTAAAGAGCCGTGCACGCGGAAGAAGCGGACGGACGGCGGAGGGACGGGGGACCGGATGGCGCGCAGCGCACTCACCCGCGAGGAGGTCCTGACGGCCGCCGCGGCGCTCGTGAAGCAGCACGGCCCGGACGCCCTCACCATGCGGAAGCTCGCGGCCGAACTGGGCACGGCGGTGACCTCGATCTACTGGCACGTCGGCAACCGCGAGTCGCTCCTCGACGCGCTCGTCGAGCGGACGGTCGCCGACCTCTCCGCGATCGGCGCGCGCGGCCGGACCCCCGTCGAGCGGATCGTCTCGGTGGCCCGCGCGCTCCGCCGCGAGCTGCGGGACCGGCCGCACCTGGTGGCGATGGTCCACGAACGCGGCCTGACGGAACGGATGTTCCTGCCCGCCCAGCGCGCCCTGGCCCACGAGGTGCACGCGGCGGGGCTGCGCGGCGCGCGGGCGGCGGAGGCGGTCCGGGCGGTCCAGGTCCAGGTCGTCGGCTACGTCCTGGTGGAGCGCAACCGGGAACGCGCCCCGGTCCAGTCCCCCGCCGAGGAGGAGCTCTGGGAGAGCGCCACGACCGACCCGGACGACCCCGCCCTCACCCGCGCGCTGGCTCGCCCGATCGACACCGAACGCCTCTTCACCACCTCCGTACGGGCCCTGGTGGAGGGCCTGTTGGCCGCCCGCACCGAAAGAACCGAGGGGCGGCGGGCGTCGACCTGATGGCCGATTCCCGAGGGTGGGTGGGGCACCGGGGCGTCGGGGTGTCAGTGAGGGCCCGTATTCTCAGTGACCATGCTCGACGACCGTAGATCAGCAGCGACGTGGCCGACCGCATACCCACAGGGGTACGCGGTCGTCGACGTGGAGACCACCGGACTCGCCCGCGACGACCGGATAGTGTCGGCTGCCGTCTACCGCCTGGACGCCCAGGGGAACGTCGAGGACCACTGGTACACGCTGGTCAATCCGGAGCGCGACCCCGGCCCGGTCTGGATCCACGGGCTCACCCGCGACCTGCTCGAAGACGCGCCGCTCTTCCCGGAGATCGCCGCCGAGTTCGCAGCCCGGCTCGACGGTCGGGTCCTGGTGGCGCACAACGCGCTCTTCGACTGGTCGATGATCGCCCGCGAGTACGCGCGGGCCGAGAGCGCCGCGCCCGTGCGCCAGCGGCTGTGCACCATCGCGCTCGCCAAGGAGCTGTCGCTCCCGCTGCCCAACCACAAGCTGGAGTCGCTGGCCGCGCACTTCGGTGTCGTCCAGCAGCGCGCGCACAACGCGCTCGACGACGCGCGCGTGCTGGCCGAGGCGTTCCGGCCGAGCCTGCACGCGGCGGCGGAGCGGAACGTACGGCTCCCGCTCCTGGAGTGCCGGCCGCTGACCGAGTGGGTCTCCACGCCCGCCCCGGCCCGGATCGGCCACCAGGCCTCATACACCACGAACGGCTGGCGTCCCTCGCGGAAACGGCCGCCGTGCCCGTACCCGAACCCCGGACGTTACGAAGCGGACAAACCGCTCAAGCAGGGCATGCGGGTGGCGTTCTCGGGCGACACCTCCATCGACCGCGAGCTCCTGGAGGACCGCGCGGTCGAGGCGGGTCTCCATGTCGCCACCAGCGTCTCCCGGCTGACGAGCCTGCTGGTGACGAACGATCCGGACTCCGCCACATCCAAGACGGTCAAGGCGAAGTCCTTCGCCACCCCGATCGTCGACGAGGCCGCCTTCACCCAGCTGCTGCGGGACGTGGCCCCGGCAGACGGGTGACGCGCCGGGCGTGCCGCCCGCGGCTCGTCCGCCGCGGGCCGCACCCTGTGGCGCATGGCACGTTGTGAGGTCTGCGGAAACGACTACGGCATGTCGTTCGAGGTGCACGCGCAGGGCGCGGTGCACGTCTTCGACTGCTTCTCGTGCGCCATCCACCGCATGGCGCCCATCTGTGAGCACTGCCGGGTCTCGATCATCGGGCAGGGCGTCGAGGTCGAGGGGAACTGGTACTGCGGCGCCCACTGCGCCCGCGCGGAGGGAAAGGTGGGCATCGTCGACAGGGTCTGACCACAACCCCCGTGCGTGCACCCCATGACCACAGTTGTACGGTCATGGGGTGTACCGCTTCCTGTTGTCCCGGCAGTGGGTGATCCTCACCCTCGTCGCCCTCGTCCTCGTCCCGACGATGATCGAGCTGGGCTTCTGGCAGTTCCACCGGCACGAGCGCCGGGTCGCCCAGAACGCCCTGATCGCGGACAACCTGCAGGCGAAGCCGCTCCCCGTCGAACAGCTGACCTCCCCCGGCCACACCGTCCCGCGCGCCGACTTCTGGCGTACGGTCACGGCCACCGGCACCTTCGACACCGGGCACGAGGTCGTCGTCCGGCGCCGTACGAACGCCGACGACCAGCAGGGCTACATGGTCCTCACCCCGCTCGTCCTGAAGGACGGCCGGGCCGTCGTGGTCAACCGCGGCTGGGTCCCCGCCGCCCCCGACCAGAAGGCCTACCCCGAGGTCCCGCCCGCCCCCAAGGGCGAGGTGACCGTGACCGGCCGGCTCAAGGCGGACGAGACGACCGGAGCCAGCGGCATCAAGGACCTGCGCGGGCTGCCGGAGCGTCAGGTGATGCTGATCAACAGCGCCCAGCAGGCGGAGCTGACCGGCCTCACCGTGCTCGGCGGCTATGTCGAGCAGACCGCGCCCGAGGCACCCGGCGGCTCCCCCGAACTGGTCCCGGAGCCCGACCACGACTCGATCGGCGCCCACATGGCGTACGCCGTTCAGTGGTGGCTCTTCACGGCCGGCGTGCCCGTCGGCTGGGTGATCCTGGTGCGTCGCGAGAAGCGCGACCGGGAGGCCGCGGCCCGTACGGACGGCGGCGCGGGGACTCCGGAACCCGAGCCGGCAGCGGTGTAGGCCACAGCGTCCCTCTGATTGACCGTCGCCTCGCGCGGGAACACGCCAGAGCGTGACGCAACGTATCGACGACTACGCCCTCATCGGCGATCTCCAGACCGCGGCGCTCGTCGGACGCGACGGGTCGATCGACTGGCTGTGTCTGCCGCGCTTCGATTCGGCCGCCTGCTTCGCCGCGCTCCTCGGCGACGAGGAGAACGGCCAGTGGCGGATCGCGCCCAAGGGCGCCACGACCTGCACCACCCGGGGCTACGCGGGTGACTCGCTGGTCCTGGAGACGTACTGGGAGACCCGCACCGGCACCGTGAAGGTCATCGACTTCATGCCGCAGCGGGACACGTACCCCGATGTGATGCGGATCGTGGAGGGCGTCAGCGGCACCGTCGAGATGAGCGGGGTGCTCCGGCTCCGCTTCGACTACGGCTCGATCGTCCCGTGGGTGCGGCGCAGCGACGGCCACCGGGTGGCCGTGGCCGGGCCCGACTCGGTCTGGTTTCGCAGCGAGCCGCCGGTGAAGACCTGGGGGCAGCAGTTCTCCACGTGCTCCTCGTTCACCGTGGACGCCGGCCAGAAGGTCGCCTTCGTGCTCACCTGGCACCCCTCGCACCAGCCGCGCCCCGAGCTGATCGACCCGTTCGGCGCGCTCGACGAGTGCCTGACGGACTGGCGGGACTGGGCGTCGCGCTGCTCCTACGAGGGTCCGTACCGGCAGGCGGTGCTGCGCTCGCTGCTGACCCTGAAGGCGCTCACCTACCGGCCGACCGGCGGCATCATGGCCGCCCCGACCACCTCGCTGCCGGAGGAGCTGGGCGGCGTACGGAACTGGGACTACCGCTCCTGCTGGCTGCGCGACTCGACCCTCACCCTCGGCGCGCTCCTGTCGGCCGGTTACGTCGACGAGGCGGCGGCCTGGCGCGACTGGCTGCTGCGGGCGGTCGCGGGCGATCCGGCCGATCTGCAGATCATGTACGGGCCGGCCGGCGAGCGGCGGCTGCCGGAGATGGAGCTGACCTGGCTGCGCGGCTACGCGGAGTCGGCGCCGGTCCGGATCGGGAACGCGGCGGTGGAGCAGTTCCAGCTCGACGTCTACGGCGAGGTCATGGACTCGCTCCACATGGCGCGGCAGGCCGGGATCCCGCCGGGGGACCACGCCTGGAACCTCCAGCTGAGCCTGCTCGGCTTCCTGGAGTCGACCTGGCGGAACCCGGACGAGGGGCTGTGGGAGGTGCGCGGGGCGCGCCGGCACTTCGTGCACTCGAAGGTGATGGCCTGGGTGGCCGCCGACCGGGCGGTGCGCACGCTGGGGGCCGACCCCTCGCTGCGCGGCGACCCGGCGCGCTGGCGGACGATGCGGGACGAGATCCACGCGGAGGTGTGCGCCAAGGGATACGACCCCGTGCGCAACACCTTCACCCAGTCCTACGGCTCGCGGGAGCTGGACGCGGCGACGCTGCTGATCCCCCGGGTCGGCTTCCTGCCGCCGGACGACCCCCGGGTGGTGGGGACGGTGGACGCGGTGCGGGAGGAGCTGACGCACGGCGGCTTCGTCCGCCGCTACAGCACCGAGGGCGGCTCGGTCGACGGCCTTCCCGGCGGCGAGGGAACGTTTCTGGTCTGCTCCTTCTGGATGGCGGACGCGCTGCGGATGACCGGCCGGAAGGACGAGGCCCGGGAGCTCTTCGAGCGCCTCCTGGAGCTCCGCAACGACGTCGGGCTGCTCGCGGAGGAGTACGACCCGGTGGCGGGGCGTCAGCTGGGCAACTTCCCGCAGGCGTTCAGCCACATCGGTCTGGTCGGCACCGCTCTCGCGCTGGGCGAGGAGGACCCGGCAGGATAGGGCGCATGGATCTTGGACTGAAGGACCGTGTGTACGTGGTGACCGGCGGGACCCGGGGGCTCGGCCGTGCCTCGGCCGAGGCGCTGCTCGCCGAGGGCGCGAAGGTGCTGGTCACCGGGCGCGAGGAGAAGACCGTCGCCGAGGCGGTCGCCGAGCTCGGCCCGGACGCGGCGGGGCTCGCCGCCGACAACGCCGACCCGGAGGCGCCCGCCCGGCTGATCGCGGAGGCGCGCTCCCGCTTCGGGCGCTTCGACGGCATCCTCGTGAGCGTCGGCGGCCCGGCCCCGGGCTTCGCCGCGGACAACACCGACGAGCAGTGGGCGGCCGCCTTCGACAGCGTCTTCCTCGGCGCGGTACGGATGGCCAGGGCGGCGGCGGAGGCGCTGACCGAGGGCGGGGTCATCGGCTTCGTCCTGTCGGGCTCGGTCCACGAGCCGATCCAGGGCCTGACGATCTCCAACGGGCTCCGGCCGGGCCTCGCCGGCTTCGCGAAGTCCCTCGCGGGGGACCTGGGCCCGCGCGGCATCCGGGTCGTCGGCGTGCTGCCGGGCCGGATCGACACGGACCGGGTGCGCCAGCTGGACGCCCTCTCGGGCGACGCGGACGCCTCCCGCACCGCGAACGAGTCCCGCATCCCGCTGCGCCGCTACGGCACCCCGGAGGAGTACGGCCGCACGGCGGCGTTCCTGCTGTCGCCGGCCGCCTCGTACGTGACCGGTGTGATGGTGTCGGTGGACGGCGGCGCCCGGCACGGCTTCTGACCGAGGCGCGGGGCGTCACGTCACGCGGCGGGCCCGGTGCTTGACCGCCCGGAGGCGGGCCTCCGTGGGAAGGGCGGTCAGGCCCGTGGAGGTGCGGGCGTTGGCCAGGGCCTCCGTGCTCAGCGAGGTCAGGGCGGCGCCCGGGGAGGCGTACGGCTCCAGGAGCAGCGCCATGCGCGTGCGCGGGGCCGTGCGGCGGCCCGTCAGGGCGACCCGGGCCCGGGCCACGCCGTCCTGGGCCGTCGCGTCCGCCTCCAGGACGGCCTCCAGGGTCCGGCCGCGCAGCGTCGCCGCCTCCCCGTCGCCCGTGTCGATCAGGATCTCGGCGAGCCGGGCGCGCCGGAACTGGGCGAGCAGCCACCACAGGGCGAGGAGCACGATCACGCCGAGGACGGCGATCACCACCGGCCACCACCAGCCCTCGTCGCGCCACCGGAGCCGGTCGGCCCGGCTCAGCAGGACGTCGGAGGGGCCGTACCACGGCCACCACGAGGGCACCGAGAGATCGAACCCGGCGGCCAGGACCGCCCCGCCGACGAGGACGAGCGCCAGGCCGATCAGGGCGAGCAGCACGCGGTTGACGCGGCGCAGGACGACGGTCATCACACCCGGCCCCCCTT
Organism: Streptomyces sp. NPDC026092; assembly: GCF_040638605.1. NCBI lineage: Bacteria > Bacillati > Actinomycetota > Actinomycetes > Kitasatosporales > Streptomycetaceae > Streptomyces > Streptomyces sp. NPDC026092. The sequence goes on along the minus strand of NZ_JBEZYN010000029.1, from coordinate 35,071 downwards.
CGTCGGCGGCCGGCCCACCCGTACGGTCAGCGCGGGTGGCCGGGCGAGGCCCAGGTCGTCGATGCCGGTGCCGAGGACGCTCTCCACGTCGGCGCGGACCTCGTCGAGTTCGCGGAAGTGCGAGACCGCCCGGACGGCCACCTTCTTGCGCCCCATCCGTACCCGTACCGACTGCACGCCCGACACCTCCATCGCCCGGTCCCGCAGGGTCAGCGCGGCGGCCTCGCGGTCGAGCCCGGCGCGTACGTCGGTGTGGTCCCGGCGCATCGGCAGGACCGCGCGCAGCCCCGGGGTCGCTGCCAGGATCAGCAGCCAGACGCCGACGAGGACGGCGAGGGACGCGCCGGCCAGCACCCAGGCGTTGTCGAGCGGCCGGGTCGCCAGGTCGTCGGCGAGTTCGCGGCGCCAGGCCATGGCCGTACGGTCGGCCCGGACGGCGGCCACGTCGTAGAGCAGCAGACCGCTCGCGCCGAGCAGGACGAGCGCGATCAGGGCCGCGGGGATGCGCCGCACCGCCCAGAAGCGGCGCGCGCCGGGCGGCGGCGCTGGGTCCTTCAGTACGGGTACGGGCGGGTCCTCGGCTCCGGTGCCGGTCGCCGTGTCCGTCGTCATCGCAGCCTCCGCCCGTCCGACTCGCGCGCCGTGCGCGGGGAGTGCAGCCGCTCGACATGGACGGCCACCTCGGGGACCTCCATGCCCGCCAGCTCCCGGACCCGGCGCTTCACCTGGCCGCGCACCGCGCCGCACTGCCGGCCGAGGTCAGCAGGGTAGGCCAGCTCCAGGGTGACCGAGACCCGCGCCGTGTCACGGAGCACGACGACCGAGGCGTGCGGCGCCGAGCCGCCCGGGGGAACCGCGTCGAGCGCCTCCCTGGCGGCACGCGCCGCGATCTTCGCTACGACCCGGTCGGCGATCGTGGTCGCACCCCGGCCGGCCGGGCCCACCCGCTCGACCGGCCGGTCGAGCGCACCACCGCCTGCCCCGTCGACTGTCACCCCCGGTCACCGCCGCCGGTCGCCGCGCTCGCGACCCCGGAAGAAGTCGCCGGGTTCGAGGTCGCCCTCCAGGAACCGCCCGACGACGAAGCCGACCGCGCCCAACGCCGCGACCAACACGAACGCCCCGAATCCGCCGAAGTACCCGGCGAATCCGAGGGCCATTCCGGCCACCAGGCCGACCACTGCCATGCTCATGCTGAGCCCTTTCCGCCGGTCAGCCCGCGGCTACTGGAGCCGAGACTCCGGCACCTCGTCCTCTTCGTCCGGCAGCTTCACGTCGCTCACGGCGATGTTGACCTCGACGACCTCGAGACCGGTCATCCGCTCGACGGCGGCGATGACGTTCTCGCGCACGGCCCCGGCGACATCTCCGATGGAGACGCCGTAGTCGACGACGATCTCCAGGTCGAGGGCGGTCTGCACCTCGCCGACCTCGGCCTTCACACCGCGGGTGACCCCCGACTTGGTACCGCCTCCACCGGGCACCCGGTCCCGTACGGCACCGAGCGTGCGGGAGAGCCCGCTGCCCATGGCGTGGACGCCGACGACCTCGCGGGCCGCCAGACCGGCGATCTTCTCGACGACGCCGTCGGCGATGGTGGTCCGGCCGCGGGAGGCCGGATTGCCGCCGCCCCGCTTGGTGACGGACGGTTCCTTGGGGTGTGCGGGGTCATTCATCACCGTTCATCCCTTCCATGAGGCTATCTATGCCTTTGCCCACATTAGGCTGGGGCGATGACGACGACACCTGGGGCGGGATGGGTGGGAACGGTCCGTGAGCGGCTGGGGCCCGGACGGCTGCTGCCGCTGGGGGACGCGGCGGACGGGGCGTGGCTGACGGAACGCGCGGCCCGGACGGTGCTGCTGCGGGCGGCCGGCGCGGTATTGGGCGTGGTGCCGGGGGCGCTGCGGGTAGGGCTCGCGGAGGCGGGGGCGGATACGCCGTTCCCCGTACCGCCGGGCGGGTTGCCGCCGGGGACGCTGCGGATCACCGGGGAGTTCGCGGCGGAGGCGGCTCGGGCGGCGGAGCGGCCGCTGCCGGAGCTGGCCAAGGACGTGCGCGGCGCGCTGTTCGCCTCGGCGGAGCGGGAGCTCGGCCTGAGGGTGGCGACGGTGGACCTGCGGGTGACCGGCCTCGCGGAGGCCGCCCCGGATTCCCCGGCCGCCGCTCCCCCAGTCGGGCGAACCTCGGCCCGGGCGACCGAGAGCCCCGCCACCGAGGACCCGGTGGCGGTCGCGGTGCTCGGGGTGCCGGGCGTGGCGGGGCTCATGTCCGTCCTGGGCGCCCCGGTCCACCGCTCCCCGGGCACGCTGCGCGTGGAGCTGGCGGTCGCGGCGGGTCACCGCGCCCTGGACGTGGCCCGCGCCGCCCGCGCCCGGGCAGCCGAAACGGCTCCCGGGGCGGCGGTCACGGTCCTGGTCGCGGAGATCCGCTGAGACGCGGTCTCCGGCGCACGCCCGCGCGGACGCCTCCGCGCACGCCGCATCGCGCGCCGGATCAGTCGCCGAGCCCGGCCAGGTCGCGCAGCCGGCGGGCCTGGGCGGCGCGCTCGGCGACGCGCTGGTCCTCGTACGAGCGGCCGACGGCACCCTGGAGCAGCGCCTTGGTCTCGATGACGGCATCGCGCGGGGCGGAGAGCAGCGCGGCGCTCAAGTCCCGTACCGCACCGTCGAGTTCGTCGGCGGGCACGGCGATGTTGGCGAGGCCGATGCGCTCGGCCTCCTGCGCGTGGACGAAGCGGCCCGTGGCGCAGATCTCCAGCGCACGGGCGTAGCCGACAAGACCCACAAGGGGGTGCGTGCCGGTGAGGTCGGGGACGAGTCCCAGGCTGGTCTCGCGCATGGCGAACTGCACGTCGTCGGCGACGACCCGCAGGTCGCAGGCGAGGGCGAGCTGGAAACCCGCACCGATGGCGTGCCCCTGGACGGCCGCGATCGACACGAGGTCGCTACGGCGCCACCAGGTGAACGCCTCCTGGTACTCGGCGATGACCGCGTCCAGGTCCTCGTCCGAACCCCGTGCGAGGTCCAGGAAGGACGGCTCTCCGTCGAAGCCCTCGGGCGTGAACGCCTGCCGGTCGAGCCCGGCGGAGAAGGACTGCCCCTCACCGCGCAGGACGACGACCCGCACGCTGCCCGGCAGTGACCGGCCGGCCTCTGTCAACGCCCGCCACAGAGCGGGAGACTGGGCGTTGCGCTTCGCCGGATTGGTCAGGTTCACCGTGGCAACGGCGTCCTCGACGGTGAGCCGTACACCGTCCTTGTCGAACACGAGCACAGAGTCGAGCGAAGTCATGGGGCGCCTCCGGTTCCGGTGCAGCACGCTTAAGTGACTGCACAGTAACCACCCGGTCGACCGCACGGGCGACCGGGTGGCCACCGTAAGAACCGATGGACCCGACGAACCGCGCCCAGTCAGGCCGAGGCGGCCTTCTTGCCCCGTGTCGCTCCGCCGCGTCCACGCAGCGTGACTCCGGATTCACTGAGCATCCGGTGGACGAATCCGTAGGAGCGGCCGGTTTCCTCGGCCAGCGCCCGGATGCTCGCACCGGAGTCGTACTTCTTCTTCAGGTCTGCCGCGAGCTTGTCGCGCGCGGCGCCGGTCACCCGGCTGCCCTTCTTCAGAGTCTCGGCCACCCGTGCCTCCTCATGGGAAGTGCGCTCTGGACTTCTCATGATCACCCCTCCCGGACGTCCTGGCCACCCATTCGACAAGGTCCGTGGCACCAGGTTTGCGCCTCTCCGGCCCGTCGCCACGAGCGGAGTCTTTGATTCCGGTCGGCTTGATCCATGCTCCGGGACACGCCCGGCCGGGAATCAGCAGGTCAGCGCCGCAGGGGGAGAAACAAGGCGGCGCGGCCCTGGCGGAAGGATTCCGCAGAGAGCCGCGCCGGGAGGATGAGACGCCCTCACTCAGATGAAGGATCACCCATGAGCCGAATGATCCATACCGAGATGATCAGGCGAGCGCCACGAGGTCCTTGTAGTCCGGGCCCCACAGGTCCTCGACACCGTCCGGGAGCAGGATGATCCGCTCCGGTTCGAGCGCGTCGACCGCGCCCTCGTCGTGCGTGACGAGGACGACGGCGCCCTTGTAGGTGCGCAGCGCGCCGAGGATCTCCTCGCGGCTGGCCGGGTCGAGGTTGTTGGTCGGCTCGTCCAGGAGCAGCACGTTCGCCGAGGAGACGACCAGGGTCGCCAGCGCGAGCCGGGTCTTCTCGCCGCCGGAGAGCACCCCGGCCGGCTTGTCGACGTCGTCGCCGGAGAAGAGGAAGGAGCCGAGCGTCTTGCGCACCTCGACCAGGTCGAGGTCGGGCGCGGAGGAGCGCATGTTCTCCAGGACGGTGCGCTCCGGGTCGAGCGTCTCGTGCTCCTGGGCGTAGTAGCCGAGCTTGAGGCCGTGGCCCGGGGTCACCTCGCCGGTGTCGGGCTTCTCGGCCCCGGCGAGCAGCCGAAGGAGCGTGGTCTTGCCCGCGCCGTTGAGGCCCAGGATGACGACACGCGAGCCCTTGTCGATCGCGAGGTTCACATCGGTGAAGATTTCCAGCGAGCCGTACGACTTGGACAGGCCCTCCGCCGTCAGCGGGGTCTTGCCGCAGGGCGCGGGCTCGGGGAAGCGGAGCTTGGCGACCTTGTCGTTGACGCGGACCGCCTCCAGGCCGGAGAGCAGCCGCTCGGCGCGCTTGGCCATGTTCTGCGCGGCGACGGTCTTGGTGGCCTTGGCGCGCATCTTGTCGGCCTGCGAGTTGAGGGCGGCGGCCTTCTTCTCGGCGTTCTGGCGCTCGCGCCTGCGGCGCTTCTCGTCGGCCTCGCGCTGCTGCTGGTAGAGCTTCCAGCCCATGTTGTAGACGTCGATCGTGGAGCGGTTGGCGTCCAGGTAGAAGACCTTGTTCACGACGGTCTCGACGAGGTCGACGTCGTGGGAGATGACGATGAAGCCACCGCGGTAGGTCTTGAGGTAGTCGCGCAGCCAGACGATGGAGTCGGCGTCGAGGTGGTTGGTGGGCTCGTCGAGGAGCAGGGTGTCGGCGTCGGAGAACAGGATCCGGGCCAGCTCGACGCGGCGGCGCTGGCCACCGGAGAGGGTGTGCAGCGGCTGGCCGAGGACGCGGTCCGGCAGGCCGAGGGCGGCGGCGATGGTGGAGGCCTCTGCCTCGGCGGCGTACCCGCCCTTGGTGAGGAACTCGGTCTCCTGGCGCTCGTACTGCTTCATCGCCTTGTCGCGCGTGCCGCCGGTGCCGGTCGCGATGCGCTCCTCGTTCATCCGCATCTTCTTGATGAGGACGTCCAGTCCGCGGGCGGAGAGGATGCGGTCGCGGGCCAGGACGTCGAGGTCGCCGGTGCGCGGATCCTGCGGGAGGTAGCCCACCTCGCCGGAGCGGGCGATCTGGCCGGAGGCGGGCATGCCCTCGCCCGCGAGGCACTTGGTGAGCGTGGTCTTGCCCGCTCCGTTGCGGCCGACCAGGCCGATGCGGTCGCCCTTGGCGATACGGAAGGAAGCGGACTCGATGAGGATGCGGGCGCCGGCGCGCAGCTCGATGCCGGAAGCGGTGATCACGGACAGACTCCAGGGCGGACGGTTCGGCGGAAGGGGTTGAGTGCGGATTCGACGCCGCTAGTCATGCGCGCGGAGAATGGCCATACGGCCAGTCTAACGGGCGCATGCAACTGCTTTTCGGCCACTGTCCCGGGCCCGCCCACCGCCACCCCTTTCCCCTCTTCCCGCCCATGCCCGACAAAAGGGGCGAGCCCTATCGGATTCGCCGATACTCGGGCGCAAGGCGGCGGTCTCTGCCGCGGTACGACGGCAGAGGGTGTGGCCCATGCAGTTCGACGACGACGCCAACCTGGACACCTCGGAGGTCAAGGACGTCCGCGGCAGCCGCATCCCCGGCGGCAAGGCGACCGTGGGCGGCGGCATCGTCGGGTTCATCGCGCTGATCCTGGGGCTGCTCTTCGGGGTGGGCCCCGAGCAGCTGGGGCTCTCCGCGGGCGATCCCGAACCGGTCGCGACCTCGTCCTCGCTGGCCCAGGTCGAGCAGACCTGCCGGACCGGCGCCGACGCGAACGCCCGCGAGGACTGCCGGATCGTGGCGGTCGTCAACAGCGTGCAGGACTTCTGGCGGGCGGAGTACCAGCGGCGCGGCGGACGGTACGGGGACGCGCGCACGGTCATGTTCGCCAACCGGGTCGGCACGGCCTGCGGCTCGGCCACCTCGGCGGTCGGGCCGTTCTACTGCCCCGGCGACCGGCAGGTCTATCTGGACCTGGGCTTCTTCGACGAGCTGCGGACCAAGTTCGGGTCGAGCGGCGGACCCTTCGCCCAGGCCTACGTGGTCGCGCACGAGTACGGCCACCACATCCAGAACATGATGGGCACCCTGGCCCGCGCCCAGGACGGGCGGACGGGCGCGAACTCCAACGCCGTCAAGGTCGAGCTGCAGGCCGACTGCTACGCGGGCGTCTGGGCGCGGCACGCGACGACCACGCCCGACGAGAAGACCGGCCGGCCGCTGCTGACCCGGCTCACGGACGAGGACATCCGGGACGGTCTGGACGCGGCCGCGGCGGTGGGCGACGACCGGATCCAGGAGAAGTTCCAGGGCCGGGTGACGCCGGAGAACTGGACGCACGGCTCGGCGGCGCAGCGCCAGCAGTGGTTCTACACCGGGTACCGGACCGGGGACATGGCGCAGTGCAACACCTTCCGCTGAGCCGCCCCGATGTCAGTGCCGGTGTCAGCGCCGGATGCCAGACTGAGACCCAGGTCACATTCCGCCACGAGAAGGAGTGATCGGGATGGCTGAGGCACCCCATATCTGTCCGACCCTGACCTACCACGACGCGCACACCGCGATCAGACAGCTGACGGAGGCGTTCGGCTTCACCCGCACCGCGGTGTACGAGGGCGAGGACGGCAAGGTCATGCACGCCGAGCTGTCCTTCGGCAACGGGATGGTGATGCTCGGCAGCAAGGGTACGGGGACCGAGTTCGACAAGCTGGTCGAGGGCTCCGGGCCCAGCGGGGTGTACGTCCACGTGGACGACGTGGACGAGCACCACGCGCGGGCGGTGGCCCACGGCGTCGAGATCGTGATGCCGCCGACGGACCAGGAGTACGGCTCGCGGGACTACATCGCCCGCGACGGCGAGGGGAACGTCTGGAGCTTCGGCACCTACCTGCCGGGGGCCACCGGCTGAGGAGGGGCGCGGGGCCGGGACGCGGAACTCCGGCGGAGAGCCCGGGCGCGGGGGCCCGGGCCGCCGACCGTCAGGCTCCCCCGGTGTGCACCTGGAAGGCCGCCCGGCGGACCGCCTTGGCGAGGGCGGGGTCGGGGTGGGCCGCGGCCAGGGCGACCAGGACCTGGACCGTACGGGGATGGCCGAGGGCGCGTACCTCGTCGAGGAGCGCCGGGACCGTGCCCTGGACCGCCGACTCCAGGTGCCGCACCAGGAGCGTGCTCTCGCCGTGGTCGGCGACGGCCGCGGCGGTGTCCACCCAGAGCCAGGTGGCCTCTTCACGGGTGAGCACCTCGGGGGCGTCGTCGGGGTCGGCGCCCTCGTACTCGGCGAGCCACAGCAGGGCGTACGGCCGCAGCGAGACCTCCTCGGCCGCGGCGCGGACCTCCGCCTCTGCGGGGGCTCCGACGACCCGGAGCGCCTCGAAGGCGAGGCCGCGCAGCAGGGCGTCCTCGCCGCGGGCGACGGCGATCAGCTCGGCGACCGCGCCGGCGAGGGTGCGGGCGGCGAGCCAGGCGCGGTACTCGTCGCGGGCGGGGCCGGGGGTGAGGCCGGCGCAGCCGCGGAGCATGTCCTCGGCGGACTGCTCGATGTTGCCGGCCGGGCTCTGGGCGGCGACGCAGATCTGCTCCAGCTTGACCCAGACCGCCCAGTTGCCGAGCGGGGTGAGGGTCGCCTGACGGCCCTCGGACCCCTCGCCGAGGGTCAGGGCGCCGACGGCGGCGAGCCCTTCCAGGGCCCAGTCGAGCAGCGCGGCGAACCGGTCGGGCCCGGCGGCGGACGCGTCGGTGGCGGCCGTGGTGTCGGGGGCGCCCTCGACGGGGACCTCGCAGCGCTCCTCGCGCAGTTCGTCGACGCGCTGCCCGAGCAGGTCGAGCAGGGCCGGGACCACCACGGGTCCGGCGGAGAGCTGGAGGAGGGAGAGCACCTGGGGAACGGCCTCGACGACCTCGGCGACGGCGCCGGGGGCGACGTCCTCCGGGGCGGGGTGGACCAGGGACCAGGCGTCGAAGAGGGCGACCCAGCCGCGCAGGACGGCGGAGTCGTCGCGGTCCCAGGCGTGCAGCCGCCAGCCGGGGCGGGCGGTGTCGCCGTGGAGTTCCACGAGTCCGGCGAGCCGGGCGCGGTCCCAGCCGGCCCGGATCTGGCCGGGTGTCAGGTCCAGCGCGGCGGCGGCCCGTTCCTGGTCGGGGAAGGCCTGCGGGCGGGGCTCGGCGGCGGTCCCGGGCTCGGCGTCGAGGGCCGCCCAGCGGGCGATCCGTACGGCGTCGGCGAGGACGGTCCGGGCCTGGCGGGCCAGTTCCGCGCGGGGCGGAGTGCCCTCCGGCGGGCGCGGGGCCGGGCGGGTGCGCCGGGTCGTCACGGCCCGTCGGGCGGTGGCGAGTGCCCGCGGACGGACAAGTCGGAGTCTGGAGTTGCGCGCCAAATGCTCATCGGGCTTTCGAGACGTCACGGAGGCAGTCTTCCCGTTGACGGCCCGAAAGCCCAATCGGAATCGAAAGAGGCCGTCGCGGAGCCCCGGCCGAGGCACCACCGCGGCCCGGCGCGGGGCAAGCGGAAGGCTCGCGGGAGGACTCGCGTGAGGGCTACAGGAGGGGCGTGAGGAAGCGGCGCAGGGCCTCTTCGTAGCGGATCGGGTCGGCGTTCCACATCGCGGCGTGCGGGGCGTTCCTGACGGTGTGGAGGGTGACCAGCTCCGGTCGGCGGGAGGCCAGTTCGAGGGAGGGTTCCCAGGGGGCGATCGTGTCGTCGGGGCCGTGCAGGACGAGCGTCGGTACGCGCAGGGCGGCCGGGTCGGCGAGCTCCGGAAGCCGGTCGCCGTGCGGCCAGCCCCGGCCGATCGCGGCGCGCACGGCGAGCGGGAGCAGCGGTCCCGGTACGCCCCGGGCGGCGGCGAGGTTGCGCAGGGTCGCCTCCCGGTCGAGGACCGGGGAGTCCAGGACGAGGCCGCGGATGACGTCCCGTACGCCGGATTCGGCGGCGGCGTGCAGGGCCATCGTGGCGCCGGTCCCCCAGCCGTGCAGGACGACGTGTTCGGCGCCCTGGCGGACGGCGTAGCGGACGGCCGCGTCGACGTCGCGCCACTCGGAGTCGCCGAGGTGTCCGAGGCCGTCCGGGGACTGCGGCGCGCCCTCGTCGCCCCGGTAGGAGAGGCAGAGGACGGGGATCTGCCGGCGGGAGAGGAAGGGGACGAGGTTCAGGGGGTGCCGGCGGGTGGTGCCGATGCCGTGCAGGGCGATGACCCAGGTGGAGCGCGGTCCGGGGACGAGCCAGGCGGGCAGGGAGCCGAGTTCGCCGGGGATCTCGACGTCCTCCTGGGCCACGCCCAGGGCGGTCTCCGGGGTACCGCTGTGCAGCTCGGGCGTGAGCCGGACCCGGGCGCCGGGGCCCAGGTCGCCGTGCTCGACGCGTTCCAGGCGCCGTACGACGGTGTCGGCGGTGTGCGGCACGCGGTCGAGGACCGGGCCCACGACCGCGTGGACGCCGGGGCCCTCGATCCCGTACGTACCGGGGCGCAGGGAGGCGAGGCTGCGGGTCAGGGTGACCTGGCCGGGGCCCGTGGCGTGCACGGTGAGCCGGGGGTCGCCGGGCAGGGGCCGTCCGGACGTCGCCTTCAGGGCGATGTCACCGGCGTACCGGCCGGCCGCGAGCGCGGCCGCACCGGCACCGAGCAGAGTGGTGACGGCCGCTGCCGTCGCTGTAGCGGGGCGCACGGTCCCAGTGTCGACAGGTCGGGCCGGGGCTGCCACCGGACGAACCCGCCCGTGTCCGTCCCCGGTCGTCGCCGGTCGCCGCCCATCGCGGCCCCCTCGCCGCCCCCGGGAGAGTGACATGGGTCTCCTTCCGGGGTCCCCCGGTGGGCTGACGGGCCGCGCGGCGTACGTCTCGGCGCGTCCACGGACTGACACGGGCGAGCCGGGACGAAGCGGACGCCGCCCCTCGCGTCCCGTGACGGCCGGGATTACCCGGGGTCCGGGGTGCCCACATCGTGGACAGAGCGTTCACGGGAAGCCCTCGCGCGGGTCAAGCGGAATGCCCAGACCTCGATTTGGGACACCGCACCGCCCGGCTCAGTTCATCTTCCGTTCACTCAGGTTGCCTACGTTCGTCCAGCCACTGACGTCAAACGATTGCCTGGGTAAATGGAACACATCACGCTGCTGCTCGCGATTGTGGTCGTGACAGCTCTCGTGTTCGATTTCACGAACGGTTTCCACGACACCGCCAACGCGATGGCGACGACCATCTCGACCGGTGCACTCAAGCCCAAGACCGCGGTGGCGATGTCCGCCGTGCTCAACCTGGTCGGCGCGTTCCTGTCCGTCGAGGTCGCCAAGACGATCTCCGGCGGGATCATCAACGAACAGGGCATTCGTACCGAAGTGATCTTCGCGGCGCTCGTCGGCGCCATTCTCTGGAATCTGCTGACCTGGCTCCTGGGTCTGCCGTCCAGCTCCTCCCACGCCCTCTTCGGCGGACTCATCGGCGCGGCCGTGATGTCGGCCGGCTGGTCGGCCGTCAACGGCTCGACCGTGGTCAGCAAGGTCCTGATCCCCGCGATCGCCGCGCCGCTCGTCGCCGGCCTCGCCGCGATGGCGGCCACCAAGCTGACGTACAAGATCGGCGCCAAGAAGGAGACCAAGGCCAAGGCCAAGGGCTACCGCGCCGGTCAGATCGCGTCCGCCGGTCTCGTCTCGCTCGCGCACGGCACCAACGACGCGCAGAAGACCATGGGTGTCATCACCCTCGCCCTGGTCACCGGCGGCGTCCTCGCCCCCGGCTCCAACCCTCCGATGTGGGTCATCGTCTCCGCCGGTGTCGCGATCGCGCTCGGCACCTACCTCGGCGGCTGGCGCATCATCCGCACCATGGGCAAGGGCCTCACGGACCTCCAGCCGCAGCAGGGCTTCGCCGCCCAGACCAGCGCCGCCACGGTCATCCTGGCCTCGTCGCACCTGGGCTTCTCGCTCTCCACCACCCAGTCCTGCTCCGGCGCCGTGATGGGCGCGGGCCTCGGCCGCAAGGGCGGTGTCGTCCGCTGGTCGACCGCGACCCGGATGTTCGTCGCCTGGGGTCTGACCCTGCCCGCCGCGGGCCTGGTCGGCGCCGGCGCGGAGTTCCTCACCAAGCAGGGCAGCTGGGGCGTCGCCGTCGTCGCGGTCCTCCTGATCGCGGGTTCGGCCGTCATCTGGGCGCTCTCCCGCCGCAAGCCGGTCGACCACCACAACGTCACCGCCGACGAGATCGACGGCGAGCCCGCGGGCGTCGTGACCACCGCCATCGCGGCCGTCACCCCGCCGGCCCCGGCCGGTTCGTTCGCCACCGCCGCGGACGACGACCTCAAGACCACCATCCCCTCGCCGGCCCCCACGGACCCGGCAGCCCCCGCCGCCTCGGCCGCGGTGTAAGGAACGGACACCATGAAGATCGACTGGGCAGCTCTCGGCTCCGTCTTCGGAGTCAGCCTCGTGGCGACCGTCGCCCTCGTGGGCCTCTTCACCCTCGGCATCGTCGGCCTCTCCAAGCAGGAGGAAGCCGCAGCTCAGGGAGGCTCCGCGGCCATGGCGCGCACCGGCGCGTACGCCTGCTTCGCGCTCTGCGCGGCGGCCGTCGCGTACGGCATCTATCTGATCGTCGCCTGACGACGATCCCGCTCCGCCGGCCGGGCGGGTCGCACCTTCGGGTGCGGCCCGCCCGGTCGTCGTTCACGGAGGTCCGCGCCGGGCTCCCCGTGGGTTCCGTGTGGTGCTTCGCACAGTGTCCCGCCGCAGGTCAAGCGTGAGTTGACGGGTGTTCGCACACGTGGTGGACTTCCGGGGCCATTACGGCGGCAATCAGAGGAAGCCCGGTGCGAATCCGGCGCGGTCCCGCCACTGTGACCGGGGAGTCGCTCCCCGGGAGCCAGGAACTCTCGCCGCCGGTCACGTCGAGCCAGGGCGCGGACCCTGAGTGAGGACACAGCGCCATGCCCGGCCGCAGTGCTGCCCCAGGTGTATTCGCTTACGGCGCGGCCGCCGGCCTTGCCGCCGATCTGATCCTCGGCGACCCCCGCCGCGGCCACCCGGTCGCCGCGTTCGGGCGCGCCGCCGGCGCCGTCGAGAAGCTGCTCTGGCGCGACCACCGCGGGTGGGGCGCGCTGCACAGCGCCGTCTGCGTGACGGGCGCCGCGGGCGCCGCCGCGCTGGCCGCCCGTACCGTACGTGACCACCCCCGCGCCTCCGCCGCGCTGACCGCCGCCGCCGTGTGGGCCGTCGTCGGCGGGACGACGCTGGGCCGGGAGGCCCGCGCGATCGGCGGCGCCCTCGCGGCCGGCGACCTGGACGTGGCCCGGGAACGGCTCCCCCATCTGTGCGGGCGCGATCCGCACTCCCTGGACGGTCCGGCGATGGCCCGCGCGGTCGTGGAGTCCGTCGCCGAGAACACCTCCGACGCCGTCGTGGGCGCCCTGGTGTGGGGCGCCGTCGCGGGCGTACCGGGCCTGGTCGCCTTCCGGGCGGTGAACACCCTGGACGCCATGGTCGGCCACCGGTCGGCGCGGTACCGGCGCTTCGGCTGGGCCTCGGCCCGGCTCGACGACGTGGCCGGCTGGCCGGGCGCCCGGCTGACGGCCGCGCTCGCGACGGTGGCCGGGGGCGATGCGCGGGGGGCGGTACGCGCCTGGAAGGCGGACGCGGCGAAGCACCCGAGCCCCAACGCGGGCCCGGTGGAGGCCTCGTTCGCGGGGGCGCTCGGGGTACGGCTCGGCGGGACGCTGTCGTACGGCGGCCGGGTCGAGCACCGGCCCGTACTGAACGGGGAGGGACGGGCCGTGGAGGTCGCGGACATCGAACGGGCGGTCCGGCTCTCGCGCCGGGTCACCGGGCTCACGCTCGCGGCCTGCGTGGGCGGACGGATCGTGGCGGGCGCGCTGAAGGCGCGTGCGGCGAAGCGGAGGGCGGCATGAGAGGCGGGGGGCTGCTGGTCGCGGGGACCACGTCCGACGCGGGCAAGAGCGTCGTCACGGCGGGCATCTGCCGCTGGCTGGTCCGGCAGGGCGTGAAGGTCGCCCCGTTCAAGGGGCAGAACATGTCCCTGAACTCCTTCGTGACCCGGGAGGGCGCGGAGATCGGCCGGGCGCAGGCCATGCAGGCGCAGGCGGCCCGGGTCGAGCCGACCGCGCTGATGAACCCGGTCCTGCTGAAGCCGGGCAGCGACCGGTCCAGCCAGGTCGTCCTGATGGGCAGGCCGGTGGGCGAGTTGAGCGCGCGCGGCTACCACGGAGGGCGGCAGAAGGAGCTCTTCGAGCCGGTGATGGCGTGCCTGGAGGAGCTGCGGGGCACGTATGACGCCGTGATCTGCGAGGGGGCGGGCAGTCCGGCCGAGATCAATCTGCGCCGGACCGACATCGTGAACATGGGCATCGCGCGGGCCGCGCGGCTGCCGGTGCTCGTGGTCGGGGACATCGACCGGGGCGGGGTGTTCGCCCAGTTCTTCGGCACGACGGCGCTGCTCGCGCCCGAGGACCAGGAGCTGATCGCGGGCTACCTCGTGAACAAGTTCCGCGGCGACGTGACCCTGCTCGAGCCGGGGCTCGACATGCTGCTCGGGCTGACCGGGCGGCGGACGTACGGTGTGCTGCCGTACGCGCACGGGCTCGGCATCGACGAGGAGGACGGCCTTCGGGTCTCCCTGCGGGGCGCGGTCCGCGAGTCGGTCGTCGCGCCGCCGGTCGGCGCGGACGTGCTGCGGGTCGCGGTGTGCGCGGTGCCGCTGATGTCGAACTTCACGGACGTGGACGCGCTGGCGGCCGAACCGGGCGTCGTCGTGCGGTTCGTGGACCGGGCCGAGGAGCTGGTCGACGCGGACCTGGTGGTCGTGCCGGGCACCCGGGGCACGGTGAAGGCACTGGCGTGGCTGCGCGAACGCGGGCTCGCGGACGCCCTGGCGCGGCGCGCGGCGGAGGGCCGGCCGGTGCTCGGCATCTGCGGCGGCTTCCAGGCGCTCGGGGAGCGGATCGAGGACGAGGTCGAGTCGAAGGCGGGCACGGTCGACGGGCTCGGGCTGCTGCCCGTACGGGTCCGGTTCACGGCCGGGAAGACGCTCGCGCGGCCGGTCGGCGAGGCGCTCGGTGAGCGGGTGGAGGGGTACGAGATCCACCACGGGGTCGCGGAGGTGCTTGGCGGGGAGCCGTTCCTGGACGGGTGCCGGGTCGACGCGGTCTGGGGCACGCACTGGCACGGCTCGCTGGAGAGCGACGGGTTCCGCCGGGCGTTCCTGCGGGAGGTCGCGGCGGCGGCCGGGCGGCGCTTCGTGCCGGCCCCGGACACGTCGTTCGGGACGCTCCGCGAGGAGCAGCTGGACCGGCTCGGGGACCTGATCGAGGAGCACGCGGACACGGACGCGCTGCTGCGCCTGATCGAGCACGGGGCGCCCGCGGGGCTGCCGTTCGTGCCGCCGGGGGCGCCGTGAGCCCCCTCCCCCGCGCCGTGAACCCCCTCCCCCCGTGCCTCCACCTCCCCCTGTGCCTGCGCCCCCTGATCCTCAGCACGCGTCAGCGAACCGAACTCGAAGAGAGGACCACCCGATGAGCACCCGGTATCCGTTCACCGCCGTCGTCGGTATGGACGACCTGCGCCTCGCGCTGCTGCTCAACGCGGTGAGTCCGGCGGTGGGTGGGGTCCTCGTGCGGGGCGAGAAGGGCACCGCCAAGTCGACCGCCGTGCGGGCGCTCGCGGACCTGCTGCCCGAGGTGCCCGTCGTCGCGGGCTGCCGGTTCAGCTGCGACCCGGGCTCGCCCGACCCCGGCTGCCCGGACGGGCCGCACGAGACCGCCCCGGCCGCCGCGCGGGCCGCGCGGATGGTCGAGCTGCCCGTCGGCGCGTCCGAGGACCGGCTCGTCGGTGCGCTCGACATCGAGCGGGCCCTCGCCGAGGGCGTGAAGGCCTTCGAGCCCGGTCTGCTGGCCGATGCGCACCGGGGGATCCTCTACGTCGACGAGGTCAACCTCCTCCACGACCACCTGATCGACCTGCTCCTCGACGCCGCCGCGATGGGCTCCTCGTACGTCGAGCGCGAAGGCGTCTCCGTACGGCACGCGGCCCGCTTCCTGCTCGTCGGCACGATGAACCCCGAAGAGGGCGAGCTGCGGCCGCAGTTGCTGGACCGGTTCGGTCTGACGGTCGAGGTCGCGGCCTCCCGCGAGCCCGAGCAGCGGGTCGAGGTCGTCCGGCGGCGGCTGGCCTTCGACGACGACCCGGCCGCGTTCGCCGCGCGCTGGGCGGGCGAGGAGACCGCGCTGCGCGAGCGGATCGTCGCGGCCCGCGAGCTGCTGCCGCACGTGGCGCTCGGGGACGCGGCCCTGCTCCAGATCGCCGCGACCTGCGCCGCGTTCGAGGTGGACGGCATGCGCGCGGACATCGTGATGGCCCGGACGGCGACCGCGCTCGCCGCCTGGGCCGGGCGCACGGAGGTGAGCTCCGAGGACGTCCGGCAGGCGGCGCTGCTCGCGCTCCCGCACCGCAGGCGGCGGAACCCGTTCGACGCGCCGGGGCTCGACGAGGACAAGCTCGACGAGACCCTGGAACGGTTCAAGGGCGAGGACGAGGGCGACGAGGATCCGGATCCGGGTCCGGACGGAGGCCCCGGCGGTGGTCCCGGCGGCGGTGTTCCGCCCCAGGGCGAAGGGCCGGACGACGGCGTCCCCCAGGACTCCGGGCCCGACGAGGCCCCCGCGCCGGCTCCCCAGGGGCCCGGAGGCGCCGGGGAGCGGGCTGCCGTCAAGGCCGCCGAGCCGTTCCGTACGAAGATGCTCAGCGTCCCCGGGCTCGGCGAGGGTGCGGCAGGGCGGCGCTCCCGGGCCCGTACCGAACACGGCAGGACCACCGGCTCCGTGCGGCCCAGGGGCGTGCTGACCAAGCTGCACCTGACCGCGACCGTGCACGCCGCCGCCCCGCACCAGAAGGCGCGCGGGCGGAGCGGTCCCGGGCTGGTCGTCCGCCGGGACGACCTGCGGCAGGCGACGCGCGAGGGCCGGGAGGGGAACCTGGTGCTTTTCGCCGTCGACGCCTCCGGTTCGATGGCGGCGCGGCAGCGGATGAGCGCGGTGAAGGGCGCGGTGCTCTCGCTCCTGCTCGACGCCTACCAGCGGCGCGACAAGGTCGGCCTGGTGACCTTCCGGGGCCGGGACGCCGAGGTGGCCCTGCCGCCCACGTCGTCGGTCGACGCCGCCGCGGCCCGGCTCGAACAGCTCCCGACGGGCGGCCGTACGCCGCTGTCGGCGGGGCTGCTCAAGGCCCATGACGTGCTGCGCGTCGAGCGGCTGCGGGACCCCTCGCGCCGGCCGCTGCTCGTGGTCGTGACCGACGGCCGGGCGACCGGCGGCGGCGCCGACCCGGTGGCGCTCGCCGCCCGCGCCGCGCGGCTGCACGCCGCCGACGGCACGGCGGCCGTCGTCGTGGACTGCGAGACCGGTCCGGTACGGCTCGGGCTCGCCGGGAACCTCGCCCGTGAACTGGGCGGCACCGCCGTGACCCTGGACGAGCTGCGCGCCGACTCGATCGCCGGTCTCGTCAGGAACGTACAGGCAGAGCAGCATGCAACGAGGAGGGCAGCCTGATGCCGCAGGGACAGCCGACCGTGGTTCCCGACGACGGTCTCACCACCCGTCAGCGCCGCAACCGGGCGCTGGTGATGGTGCACACCGGTGTCGGCAAGGGGAAGTCGACCGCCGCCTTCGGCATGGCGCTGCGCGCCTGGAACCAGGGCTGGCCGATCGGGGTGTTCCAGTTCGTCAAGTCCGCCAAGTGGAAGGTCGGCGAGGAGAACGCCCTCAAGGCGCTCGGCGAGACCGGCAAGGGCGGCACGGTCACCTGGAACAAGATGGGCGAGGGCTGGTCCTGGATCCAGCGTGAGGTCGCCGAGGGCGAGCAGTCCCACGAGGACAAGGCGCGCGAGGGCTGGGAGCAGGTCAAGCGGGACCTCGCGGAGGAGAAGTACAAGTTCTACGTCCTCGACGAGTTCGCCTACCTGCTGCACTGGGGCTGGATCGACACGGCCGAGGTGGTCGAGGTGCTCCGCGACCGCCCCGGACACCAGCACGTCGTCATCACCGGCCGCAACGCCCCGCAGGAGCTCATGGACTTCGCGGATCTCGTCACGGACATGTCGAAGGTGAAGCACCCGATGGACGCGGGTCAGAAGGGCCAGCGGGGCATCGAGTGGTAGCACGTCTCGTCATCGCCGCGCCGTCCTCCGGCGCGGGCAAGACCACGGTCGCGACCGGCCTGATGGCCGCGTTCGCGAGCCGTGGCCTCGCGGTCTCCCCGCACAAGGTCGGCCCGGACTACATCGACCCGGGCTACCACGCACTCGCGACGGGACGGCCCGGCCGGAACCTCGACGCGTACATGTGCGGTACGGGGCTGATCGCACCGCTCTTCGAGCACGGGGCGCGCGGCTGCGACCTGGCGGTCGTCGAGGGCGTGATGGGCCTCTACGACGGGGCTGCCGACCAGGGCGAGCTGGCGTCGACGGCGCAGGTGGCGAAGATCCTCAGGGCGCCCGTGGTGCTGGTCGTGGACGCGTCCTCGCAGTCCCGGTCGGTGGCGGCCCTGGTGCACGGGTTCGCGTCGTGGGACCCGGAGGTGCGGATCGGCGGGGTGATCCTCAACAAGGTCGCGTCGGACCGGCACGAGCACCTGCTGCGGGAGGCGCTCGGCGGGTCGGGGGTGCCGGTCATGGGGGTGCTGCGGCGGGCGCCTTCCGTCGCGACGCCTTCTCGGCACCTTGGTCTTGTGCCCGTCGCCGAGCGGCAGGCCGCCGCGGTCGAGGCGGTTGCCGCGCAGGGGGAGCAGGTGCTCCAGGGGTGCGACCTGGATGCGCTGTGGGCCCTGGCGCGGTCGGCGCCGCCGATGCCTGGGGAGGTCTGGGACCCCGTGGGCGCCGTTCGGGTGGAAGCCGTCGGGCGGGCACGCCCCGTGGTGGCCGTCGCCGGTGGCGCCGCCTTCACGTTCTCCTACGCCGAGCATGCCGAGTTGCTCACCGCCGCCGGGGCCGAGGTGGTGACGTTCGATCCGTTGCGGGACGAGGCGCTGCCCGAGGGGACCTCCGGGCTTGTCATAGGGGGTGGGTTTCCCGAGATGTACGGTGCCGAGCTGTCCGCCAACGAGCCGTTGCGGAAGGCCGTCGCCGAGTTGGCCGGGTCCGGTGCGCCGGTGGCCGCCGAGTGCGCCGGGCTGCTGTATCTCGCGCGTTCGCTGGACGGGCGGCCCATGTGCGGGGTGCTCGACGCGGAGGCGCGGATGTCGGAGCGGCTGACGCTCGGGTACCGGGACGCCGTGGCGGTGAGCGACAGTGCGCTCGCGGCGAACGGGGCGCGGATGCGGGGGCACGAGTTCCACCGGACCGTGATCGAGCCGGGCGCCGGGGCCCGGGCGGCCTGGGGGCTGCGGCAGCCTGAGCGGAGAGTGGAGGGCTTCGTCCAGGGCGGGGTGCACGCGAGTTATGTGCACACCCACTGGGCGGGCGCCCCGGAGGCGGCGGCCCGGTTCGTCGCGCACTGCGGGAACGGGCCGGCCGCGTGAGATCAGCCGCCCGACACACCCACCACGAGCCAGATGAAGCCGACGCCCGCCACCGTGCACAGCAGGGTGGAGAGGGCCGGGTGTTCGTGGTGGGCCTCGGGGAGGATCTCGGCGGCGGCGAGGTAGAGCAGGGCGCCGCCGAAGAAGCCGAGATAGCTGCCGAGGAGTTCCTCCGGAAGGGTGAACAGCAGCGTGGACGCCGCGCCGACGATCGGGGCGGCCGCGTCCGCCACCAGCATCAGGACCGCCTTGCGCCGGGCGTTCCCGTAGAGGCTGGTGATCGTGTACGTGTTGAACCCGTCGGCGAAGTCGTGGGTGATGACGGCGAGCGCGACGGTCGCGCCCATCCCCCCGCCGACCTGGAAGGCGGCGCCGAGCGCGATGCCGTCCATGAGGCTGTGGGCGACCATCGCCCCCGCCGCGGTGAGCCCGACCTGCGGTACCCGTTCGCCGGCCGCGACCCCGTGCGCGGCCTGACGGACCGCCAGCAGCCGTTCCACGACATGGGCGAAGAGGAAGCCGCCCACGAAGAGCAGCAGGGCCTGCGGCACGCCGAAGACCTTCTCCCCCGCGGCCTCCATGGCCTCCGGCAGGAGGTCGAGTCCGACCACGCCGAGCATCAGTCCGCCGGCGAGGCCGAGGACAAGGTGGCGTCGGTCGGTGACGCGCTGCGCCGTCCAGCCGCCGAAGAGCGTCATGAGGAACGCGCCGAGCGCGACGAAAACGGCCATGCGCCTTTGCTATCGGATCGGGCGCGATCCGCGCACATCGGACTCGCCTTCGGGCGCCTGGGGTTGGCCTGGGACGATGCCGTCGTCGTGGAGGGCTCGGTGCCCGACCGTGCGGTGAACGTCTGCCGGGCGCACCCCAAGGTGGCCGTGCTGCCCGCGCCGGGCTTCGGCCCCGCCGAGCTGGGCTCGGCGCTGGTGCACCGGGTGGCGTCGCGGACGCTGGTGGTGTTCTCGGCGCTCGGCGATCCCTTCCGTGAGCGGTTCGAGCGGGTGGAGCCCGCGGAGGCGATGTGCCGCGGCTGGGAGGGCGTGAGCCTGGTCCTGTGCCTGGACGAGTCGCGGCAGGACGGGCCCGCTCCGGTGGTCACAGGACCGCTGACCGGGCCGGGGCGCTGGGCGCTGCCGGAGGCGGAGTTCGCGGCCGGGAGCGCCGGCAGGTCCGTACTGCCGTACGAGGCGCGGGCGTTGGCGCTCGCGCGGCTCGGGCCGCGGGCCGGGGATCTGGTCTGGGACATCGGTTCGGGCTGCGGCGCGGTGGCGATCGAGTGCGCCCGGCTCGGTGCGGCGGCGGTCGCCGTGGAGCGGACGGTGTCGGGGGTCGAGCGGGTGCGGGCGAACACGGCCGCGCACGGGGTCGAGGTGCGGGCGGTGCACGGGGAGGCGCCGGCGGTGCTGACCCATCTCGCCGATCCGGACGGGGTGTTCGTCGGGGGCGGTCCTGGCGGTGGCCGTGAGCTGGAGTCGATCGTGCTGTCGGCGGCGCGGCGGGCGCGCCGCGCGGTGGTGGTGGCGGTGCCCGGCCGGGAGCTGATCGCGCCGGTCCGGGCGGCGCTCGCGTCCTGCGGGTTCGCGGCCGAGGGCGTGCTGCTGCGGTCCGAGCGGCTCGACGCTCCGTCCGCGGTGCCGGTGCCGCCGGTGTGTCTGGTCTGGGGGACGCGATGAGCGGGGTGACGGTCGGGATCGGCGCGCGGTCCGGGGTGTCCGTGGACGAGGTGCTCGCCCCGGTGGTGGCGGCGCTGCGGGAGGCCGGTCTGACGTGCTCGGACGTGGTGGCGTTCGCGACGCTGGAGGCGCGGGCGGCGGAGCCGGGGGTCGTGGGCGCGGCCCAGCGCGTCGGCGTGCCGCTGCGCGCGTACGGGGCCGAGGAGTTGGCCGCCGTGTCCGTACCGCATCCCTCGGGGGCGGCGCTCGCGGCGACGGGGACGGCGTCGGTGGCGGAGGCGGCGGCGCTGCTCGCGGCGGGGCCGGGTGCCGTGCTGCTCGTACCGAAGCGGAAATCGACGCGTGTGACCTGTGCGGTCGCCCGCGGAAACCGGTCCCTCCGGTTTCTCCCGAACGAAGATGCCTCCGCCGCACGGTTGTTGCCCCAGGGACGGGGGTACATCGACGGTCAGACGGAGCCCCGTACACCCCCCACTCATCACCCGACGGCGGCCATGGATACCCACGCGCATTCTGACGTCCACGATCTGCGGCACCACGGTGACGCTGAGGTACGGGACGAGAAACTGATCGATCTCGCGGTCAACGTCCGCACGCACACGCCTCCGGAGTGGCTGCGGGCCCGCATCGCCGATTCCCTGACCGGCCTGGCGCAGTACCCGGACGGCCGGGTCGCGCGGGCCGCGGTCGCCGAGCGGCACGACCTGCCGGCGGCCCGGGTGCTGCTCACGGCCGGGGCGGCGGAGGCGTTCGTGCTGCTCGCGCGGGCGCTTCCGGCGCGCCGGCCGGTGGTGGTGCATCCGCAGTTCACCGAGCCCGAGGCGGCGCTGCGCGACGCGGGGCACACGGTGCGCCGGGTGCTGCTGCGCGAGGAGGACGGCTTCCGGCTCGATCCGGCGGCCGTGCCCGAGGACGCGGACCTGGTGGTGATCGGGAACCCGACGAACCCGACGTCCGTGCTGCATCCGACGGCGGCCATCGCGGCCCTGGCCCGGCCGGGGCGGACGCTCGTGGTGGACGAGGCCTTCATGGACGCGGTGCCGGGCGAGCGGGAGTCGCTGGCCGGACGGACGGACGTGCCGGGTCTGGTGGTGCTGCGGAGCCTGACGAAGACCTGGGGCCTCGCCGGGCTGCGGGTCGGCTACGTCCTCGCGCACCCGGAGACGATCGCCCTGCTTCAGCGGGCGCAGCCGCTGTGGCCGGTGTCCACTCCGGCGCTCGTGGCGGCGGAGGCGTGCATGTCGCGGGCGGCGCTCGCGGAGGCGGAGCTCGCGGCGCACCGGATCGGGGTGGAGCGGGCCCATCTGCTCGCGGGGCTCGCGGAGTTCGACGAGGTGCGCGCGGTGGCGGCGGCGGAGGGTCCGTTCGTCCTGATCCGGATCGATCGCGCGGACGCGGTACGGGAGCGGCTGCGGGCGCTCGGCTTCGCCGCGCGGCGCGGGGACACGTTCCCGGGCCTGGACCGGAACTGGCTCCGGCTCGCGGTGCGGGACCGGGTCACCACCAACCGCTTCCTGCAGGCTCTGGACCAGGCGTTGTTGATAGAGGGCTGAGGGGCCCGTTTCGCGTGCGGGAGGGCGGTGCCGTCGGCACCGCCCTCCCGGCCTGTTCCCCTTACCTCCTCGGGTCCCGGGTCCCCCCTCGGCCCCGGCTCCCCCCTCGGGTCGGTCAGCCGCGGGCGCGGCTGCGGGCCAGGACGAGCGCTCCCGCGCCGCCGCCGAGCAGGAGGATGGCGCCGCCGGCCAGGTACGGGGTCATCGAGCTGCCGCCGGTCGCGGCGAGGTTCTGGTCGGTGGGCTTGGTGCCGTCGTTCTGGGTCTTCACGCCACCGGCGTCGGTGGGCTTGGTGGAGGGCTCGTTCGAGGGCTGCTCGGTCGGCTCCTCCGTGGGCTTCTCGGTCGGCTTCTCGGTGGGCTTCGTGCCCTTCGGCGTCTCGCAGGTGGCCTCGGCGAGCGTGACGGTGCCCTTGACCTCGGCGACGCCGAGCTTCAGCGGGTTGACCTCCACCTTCAGTTCGAGGGCGGTGGCGGCGGCGGTGCGCGACGTGGTGGACGTACGGGACAGGTCGAGGATCACCTCGCCGACGCCCGGCACGCTGACCTTGGTCTGGCCGGCCGTCGACAGGGTGGTCTTCTTGCCGAGGACGGTCACGTGCCCGAGCAGGTTCGCCTCGGCGACCGGCTGCTTGCCGGTCTCGCAGAGCGCCTTGGCGGTGACCTTCTGGACCTCGATCAGGGAGAGCAGGGGCACTCCGGGGACGTGGACGCGGGCCTTGACCAGGTTGACGTACCCCTCGGCCTTGTCCTTGTCCACCGTGGCCTTCGACGTGGCGACGTCGGCGCGCAGCACGTCGATCGGCTTGCCGTTCTCGGCGCCCTCCACCTTGACGGTCAGCGCGGTCTTGTTCTCGGTCTCGGGCGCCTTGACCTCGTTGAGGGAGGCGCGCAGCGGCACGTCGACCGACTTGTCGAGCAGGGAGACGTCGAGACCGGTGCGCAGGACGACGGCGGTCGCGCGCCCCTCGCCGCCGCCGGTGGCGTGGGCCGCGGGGGCCAGGAGGACCACGGGCCCGACGGCCAGCGCGACGGCGGTCGCCGCGGCGGCGGTGCGGCGTACGGGCATGCGGAAGGTGTTGCTGTTCAAGATGGTGGAACCCCCACAAGAGACATGGCGTCGCCGACCGCTCACCACGGGGACACGGGGTCGACGCGGTCTCGGCGACTTGAGACACCGGAATCTTTACGCACGGAGGGTGAACTGGCAGACACCTGGCGTGAGTTCACTCCAAAGGGGGGTTTCCGCGCCCATATTCGATTCTTTCGGCACACGCGTTCCCGCACGCCCCGCGCGTTGCGAATCGCGCGGGGCGCACACCGGAAGTGCTTCAACGAGGCCCACTGACCTCTGGTAACGGACGGTCAACCCGACGCACCGGCGGCGGGCGGCATCGCGGGCCGGATCAGGAGGCGCGCCAGTAGCCCAGGGAGTGGACCCGCTCCTTGGGGAGCGCGAGCTCCCTGCGGACGTACGCGGCGAGGGTGCGGGTGGTCGCCGTGTCGCAGGCGATCCAGACGTACGGGTCCTCGCCCTTCTCGAGGAGCTCGGGGAGGTCGCCGCGCACCCGCTCGACGAGCGCGGCGCCGCCGCCCCGGCGCGGGACCCGGCGCAGCTCGTGGCGGTCCGCGTCGAGGCGCAGCGGCAGCTCCTCGTCGGCGTCGTGCGAGGTCTCGAACCAGAGGGTGGCCGGGACGTCGGGCGCGGAGTCGAGGAGCGAGTTGATGGCGGGCAGCGAGGCGGGGTCGCCGATCACGAACATCCGGCCGGGCCGGGGCTCGGGGGCGGTGAAGCCGGTGCCCTGGAGGGTGGCCTCGATGGTGTCGCCGGGGGTACAGGAGCGGGCCCAGTCGCTGGCGGCGCCGTCGTGGAGGGCGAACTCCAGGCTGAAGGTGCCGGCCTCCTGGTCGGGGTCGACGAGGGTGTAGGCGCGCTGGTGCGGCTTGCCCGCGTTCTCGAACCAGAGCCGTACCCACATCGTCGGGTGGACACCGGCGGCGGCGAGGAGGCCGCCGTCCGTCAGGTGCACCCGGCGGTAGTGCTCGGTGACCTGCTCGGCCCCGGTCACGGTGAACGTGAAGTCCCGCCCCCGGAACAGCTTCAGGACCACACCTTCCCAGCCATGCCCCACCGCGATCGCCTCCCCATGCGTTACCTGTAGATTAATTTAGGTCAGCCTAACCTAAGCATTGCGAATGAGGATCGGGGTCGGAGTGGGTATCGAGGTCTACCGGGATGATTGGGGCGTTCCGCATCTGCGGGGCACCGATCCGGACGAACTCGCCTTCGCGCAGGGACGGGTGACGGCGGTGGACCGGGCCTGGCAGCTGGAGGTCGAGCGGCACCGGGCGCAGGGCACGACGGCCGCGTTCCTCGGCGCCGGCGAGACCGGCTGGGACACCTTCGCGCGCCAGGCCAGGCTCGCCGACACCGCGCGCCGCTGCTTCGACCGGCTGGACGCGCGGACGGCGCGCTGGGTCCGGGCGTACGTGGACGGGGTCAACGCGGGCCTGCCGGAAGGCGCGGCGCGCGCGGGCCAGTTCGTGCGGGTGGGGCTCGCGCCGGGCCGCTGGGAGCCCTGGACGCCGCTGGCGGTCTGGCTCACCACGCACATCCTGTTCGCGGGCTTCCCCGCCAAGCTGTGGCGGGAGGAGGTCGCGCGCCGGCTGGGCGAGGAGTGGACGGAGCTGTTCGCCACGGACGGCCCGGGGACCTCCGGCTCGAACGGCTGGATCGTCTCCGGCGCCCGGACGGCGAGCGGCTCCGCGATCATCGCGGGCGACCCGCACCGCTTCATCGAGGCGCCCGGGGTGTACCAGCAGATCCGCCTCGCGTGCCCGGAGTACGACGTGCTCGGCCTGGCGGTCCCGGGCGTCCCGGGCCTCGCCCACTTCGGCCACACCGGAGGCGTTGCCTGGGCGATCACCAACGCCATGTCCGACTACCAGGACGTCTACCGGGAGCGGCTCCGGCGGACCGCCGACGGTGGTGTGGAGGCGCTGGGCCCCGACGGCTGGTACCCGGCGTCCGTGCACCGGGAGACGGTGCAGGTCGCGGGCGGCGACCCGGTCGGGATCGAGGTGATCGAGACCGAGCGCGGCCCGGTCGTCATCGGCCCGGACGGCGGCCCGATCGGAGGTCCGGTCGGAGGTCCGGTCGGAGCCGAGGGCGGCGAGGGAGCCGAGGGCGGCGTCTGGGAGGCGATCAGCCTGCGGTACCCGCCGCGTGTGACCGGCGAGCTGGGGTTCGCGGTGCTGCCCGAGCTGCTCGCCGCCCGGACCGTCGCCGACGTGGACCGGGCCGTCGACGGCTGGGTCGAGCCGGTCAACGTCGTCATGGCCGCCGATGTGGACGGCGGCCTGCTGCACCGGGTCGCCGGGTACGTCCCCGTCCGCGACCACGCCAACTCCGTACGGGTGGTGCCCGCCTGGGAGGCCGCGCACGACTGGCGGGACGGCGCCGCTGTACCGACGCCGCGCGCGGAGGTGGAGGGCCACGCCGTCATGGCCAACGCGCGCGGTCTCGCGGGGCCGCTCGGCATCGAGTTCGCCCCGCCGCACCGGGCGGCCCGGATCGACGCGCTGCTCGACGCCTCGACGGCCTGGACGCCCGAGGCGATGGCCGGCATCCACACCGACACCGACAACCCCTCGGCGGCCCGCCTGCTGGCGGCGATCCGCGCGACGGCCCCGGACACCGACGCCGATGCCCTCTCCCCCGCCGCCCTCGCCGTCCGCGCCCGTCTCCTCGCATGGGACCGCCGGATGGACGCCGACAGCACCGACGCCGGTCTGTACGCCGCCGTGCGCGGCGCCGTCGTCCGGCGGCTCACCGCGCACCCGGCGTTCGCGGCGCTCCGGGAGCCCGCCCCGTACCCCGCGGTCTTCCAGCCCTGGCTGGCCCTCGGGCCGCGGGTGGCCCTCGCCCTGGAGACGCTGCTGTCCTCCGGCCCCGTACCGGCCGCCGATGTCGCCGAGATCGTCCGCGAGGCCCTGGAGGAGGTCGCCGCCGGCGAGGAGCCGCCCGCCTGGGGC
Source organism: Streptomyces sp. NPDC026092 (assembly GCF_040638605.1). Lineage (NCBI taxonomy): Bacteria > Bacillati > Actinomycetota > Actinomycetes > Kitasatosporales > Streptomycetaceae > Streptomyces > Streptomyces sp. NPDC026092. The sequence continues at coordinate 9,011 of NZ_JBEZYN010000029.1, read as the reverse complement.
GTCACGCACCGGCTCGCGCCGTGGCAGGCGCTCCCCGACGAGGACGAGGACGACGCCGACTGGCCCGGTCTCTCCGGGGACCACGACTGCGTGATGTCCTCGACCAGCGTGCCCGGCTACACCGACCGCAGCGCCCGCGCCTCGGCCGCCCGCTACGTCTGGGACCTGGCCGACCGCGACAAGAGCCTGTGGATCGTGCCGTTCGGCGCCTCCGGGGTCGCCGACGACCCCCACCACCGCGACCAACTCCCCCTGTGGCTGCGGGGCGGACTCGCCCCCGTCACCACCGACTGGCACCACCTCACCAAGGAGCACCCGCATGACGACCGCCACTGAGCCGACCGGACCGGCCGGACCGATCAGACAGGTCGAGCCGGTCCACGTCCAGGCCGTCGAGGGCTTCGGCACCGTCCGGATCGACCCCGTCGACCCCGACCGCGACGCCGCCCTCGTCCATGGTTGGGTCAACGAGGACCGCGCCCGCTTCTGGGGCATGGGCGGCACCACCGTCGACCAGGTACGGGAGATCTACGCCCACCTGGACACGCTCACCACGCACCACGGCTTCCTGGTCCGGCGGGACGGCGAGCCGGTCGCGCTCTTCCAGACGTACGAGCCCTCCGCCGACCGCGTCTCCGAGTGCTACGAGGTGGAACCCGGCGACATCGGCGTGCACATCCTGATCGCGCCCGCGGCCACCCCCGAACCGGGCTTCTCCGCCCGTCTTTTCGTCGCGCTGACCGCGTTCGCGCTGAACGGCCGCACGCGCGCCGTCGCCGAGCCGGACGCCGCCAACGAGAAGGCGATCGCCCGGCTGGTGCGGGCCGGTTTCGAGCTGGGCCCCGAGGTGGTCCTGCCGGAGGTGGACCTGCCCGAGGTCTTCATCCCGGAGAAGCGCGCCCGTCTGGCGTTCCTCACCCGCTGACACCCCGAGGGGCGCGTCGGTCAGCCGATCACGCGCCCGTTGACGACGACCCTGCGCGGCGCCGCGAGTACGCGGACGTCCGCGCGGGGGTCCTCGCCGTAGACGACGAGGTCCGCGGGGGCGCCCTCCTCCAGGGCGGGGCGGCCCAGCCAGGAGCGGGCGCCCCAGGTGGTCGCCGAGAGGGCCTCGATCGGCGGGATGCCCGCCTTGACCAGCTCCTCGACCTCGGCCGCGACCAGGCCGTGGGCCAGGGAGCCGCCCGCGTCCGTGCCGACGAAGACCGGGACGCCGGCGTCGTACGCCGAGCGGACGGTGTCGTACCGGCGCTCGTACAGCCGCCGCATGTGCGCCGACCAGCGCGGGAACTTCTGCTCACCGCCCTGCGCGAGCTTCGGGAACGTGGCGATGTTGACGAGCGTCGGGACGATCGCGACGCCCCGCTCGGCGAAGAGCGGGATGGTGTCCTCCGTGAGCCCGGTGGCGTGCTCGATGCAGTCGATGCCGGCCTCCACCAGGTCCCGCAGCGAGTCCTCGGCGAAGCAGTGCGCGGTGACCCGCGCCCCGAGCCGGTGGGCCTCGGCGATCGCCGCCTCGACCTCGGCGCGGGGCCAGCAGGCGCCCAGGTCGCCGGCCTCCCGGTCGAGCCAGTCGCCGACGAGCTTGACCCAGCCGTCGCCGCGCCGGGCCTCCTGCCCGACGTACGCGACCAGGTCCTCGGGCTCGATCTCGTGGGCGTAGTTGCGGATGTAGCGACGGGTGCGGGCGATGTGCCGGCCGGCGCGAATGATCTTCGGCAGGTCCTCGCGCTCGTCGATCCACCGGGTGTCGGACGGCGAGCCCGCGTCACGGATCAGGAGCGTGCCCGCGTCGCGGTCGGTCAGCGCCTGCTTCTCGGCCGTGCCGGCGTCGACCGGGCCGTGCTGGTCCAGGCCGACGTGGCAGTGCGCGTCGACCAGGCCCGGCAGGGCCCAGCCCTCGATCGTGAGCGCCTCGCCGGACGGTCGGGTGTACGTGACGCGCCCGTCGACCGCCCAGAGCTCGTCCCGTACGTCCTCCGGGCCGACGAGCACCCGCCCCTTCACATGCAGCACCACGTGATCGCTCATGTCTGCACTCTACGAGGGGCGGGCACCCCGCTGAAGACGGCTCATTCGTCGATCGCGGCCCCGAAGGCGGCGTCCACGGCCGGTCCGCCGAGGGAGCCGGCGGAGTACGTCCACGAGCCCGCCGCCGTCAGCCCTCCCGTACCGGCCGAGAAGACCCAGACGTGCCCGTCGCCGGTGTTCTCGCCGGGGGCGGCGGCGAGGAGTCCGAAGCGGCCGTCGCCGTTCGGGTCGGTGAGCCGGACCTGGGCGCCGAACCGGTCGGCGCGCTCGACCGCGCCGGGCACGGACGGCGAGTCCTGGGTCCAGGACTGGGCACCGGTGGCCGTGAGTCCGGCGCGGCCGCCGCGCAGGACGGTGACCATGCCCGCGTCGGCGACGGTGCCGATGTCCTCCTCGGGCGCGCCGATCGCCACGTCCGCGTAGCCGTCGCCGTTCGTGTCCGCGACGGAGAGGTCGGAGCCCCAGCCGTCGCCGCGCTCGGAGGCGCCCGGGACGCCCGCGGAGTCCTGGGTCCACCAGCGCGGCGGGGTGCCGGGCCCGTCGACGCCGGCCGGTCCTGAGGGGCCGCCGAGGTAGACGCCGACCATGCCGCCGGTCATCGACTCGCCGCCGTCGTCCGGGCTGTGCGGCTCGCCCGTGACGAGGTCGTCGTGGCCGTCGCCGTTGATGTCCCCGGACGCGGCGACCGGTCCGCCGCGCAGGGCGCGCTCGTAGCGCAGTTCGTCCGCGTGCCCGGAGAGGTACCAGGACCAGCCGTGGCCGGGTTCGGTGCCGGTGGAGACCCCGCTGATCACGAGGTCGGCGAAGCCGTTGCGGTCGTAGTCGCCGGTGGTGACGGACCGTTCGGAGATGTCGCGCCACTCGTCGGCCGTGCGGGCCGAGCCGTTCAACGCGGTGCCTCGGTCCGTGCGGACGGTCGCGCCCGGCTGCGGGGCGGCGGCGAACAGGTGCCGTTCGGCGCCGTTCCGGTCGAGGGTGATCAGCTGGTCGCCCGGGGTCTCCGCGGTGAAGCGGGCGGCGGCGAACGCCGAGCCGAAGCGGGCCCCGGCGGTGGGGCCGAGGAGGCTGTCGAGGCCCTGGCTGCGGGTGCCGACGAGCCCCTTCGGCGAGCCCCAGAGGATCACGGCGCCGCCGGCGTCGGCCAGGGTGCCGATGTCCTCGCCGGGGACACCCACGATCGCGTCGTCGTAGCCGTCCCCGTCCAGGTCGCCGGTGGCGACGGCCCGGCCGAAGGCGTCGCCGGCCTCGGCGGCGCCGGGTACACCGGCGGTGTTCTGGTGGACGACGGCGGCGCGGGTGGTGCCGATGCCCCGGGCCGAGCCGTACTGGACGGTGACGAGCCCGGCGCCCCGCTTGCCGCCGACGGTCGCGCCGGGCGCGCCGACGAGAACGTCGTCGTAACCGTCCCCGTCGAAGTCGCAGTTGCGGTCGTCCGCGCGGGTGGAGCCGGGGACTCCGGCGTGGGCGGCGGGCGCGGTGACGAGCCCGACGCCGGCCGTGAGGAGGAAGGTCGCGGCGGTGAGGGCGAGGGCACGGCGCGTGAGGCGGTGCGTGCGAGTGGGCGTGACGCGGTGTGCGCGCATGGAGCGGCTCCTGGATGCAAGAGAGATGATCCGGGCGGCTGCGGGGGTGTCCGGAAAGGGCCCGTCCCTTGTCCGTCGCACCGTTTGACACCGGATGCCACGTGAGGGTTGTACGCGTGGATGGTCCGAAGCCGTGGGCGACCGGCTCGGTACGCTGAACCGACGCTCGACCCCTTTTCGTACGTTCGAACTTTCGGAGAAGGCACCACCGTGACCGTGACACACCCGCTGCTGGACCTGGCCCCGCTGACCGCCGCGCACTTCGCGTCCATCGAGCGGCGGGTCGCCGCCCTGCTCTCCACCGAGCAGGACGTGGTGATCACCCAGGGCGAAGCGCTGCTGCCCCTCGAGGGCTGCATCCGCAGCGGGGCCCGGCCGGGTTCGACGGCCCTGAACATCGTCACCGGTCCGTACGGTCAGACCTTCGGCAACTGGCTGCGGGACTGCGGCGCCACGGTCGTGGACCTGGAGGTGCCCTTCCACGCGGCGGTGACGGCCGCGCAGGTGGAGCAGGCGCTCGCCGAGCACCCGGAGATCGACTTCGTCTCCCTGGTGCACGCGGAGGCGGCGACCGGCAACACGAACCCGGTGGCCGAGATCGGCGAGGTCGTGCGGGCCCACGGGGCGCTGTTCTACCTGGACGCGGTGGCGTCCATCGGCGCGGAGCCGGTGCTGCCGGACGCGTGGGGCGTGGACATGTGCATCATCGGCGCGCAGAAGGCGATGGGCGGTCCCGCGGGCGTCTCGGCGGTCTCGGTGAGCGAGCGGGCGTGGGAGCGGTTCGCCGCCAACCCGCGGGCGCCGCGCCGCTCGTACCTCTCGCTCCTGGACTGGAAGGAGCGCTGGATCGACGGCGGTCGTACGGCGCTGCTGCACGCTCCGGCGCAGCTGGAGATGCTCGCCCTCGAGGCGTGCGTGGAGCGGATCGAGTCCGAGGGGCTCGACGCGCTGATGGCCCGTCACGCGTCCGCCGCAGCCGCGACGCGCGCGGGCGCCCTGGCCCTCGGCGGCGGTCTGGAGCCGTACGTCCACGAGGCGAAGGACGCGGCCCCGGTCGCGACGACGCTGCGCGCCCCGGAGGGCGTGGACGCCTCGGCGCTGGTCGCGGCGGCGCTTGCGGCGGACCCGTCGCTGCCGCTGATCGCGGGCGGCGGGGCGCTGGCGAAGGAGATGATCCGGGTCAACCACTACGGCGTGGACGCGACCCGGGGCGCGGTCCAGTCCTCCCTGGCGGCCCTGGGCGCGGCCCTCGCCGAGACGGGCCGCCCCGTCGACCTGGAGGCGACCCGCCGCGCGGTGACGGAGGCGTGGGGCTAGGAGGCGCCCGGCACACCCGGAGCGGGGGCCCGGAGCGGGGCTACCGGATGTCCAGGAGGGCGACGGCCTCGGCGAAGTCGGCGTGCGCGGGCTCGAAGGTCCGCGCGGCGACGAGGAACATGGAGCGATCCGTCAAGGCCCGGGCGGGGCGTGCGGGGTCGTCCGGCAGCCGGCGGGCGAGCGCCACGCCTTCGTCGAAGTACGGCGTGAACCGCTCCTCGAACCGGTAGTGGTGGCCGCCTTCGCGGAGGGCCACGCGGATGCCGATTCTGCGCTGGACGTCGACCAGTTCGGGCAGTCGGCCGGCCTCGCGCAGTCCCGCCGCCTTCGGGCCCACCTCCGCCAGAACCCGGTACGCGTGGACCTGTTCGAACACGCTCAGCCGTCCGGGCGAGTGGACCCTCGGGCCTCGCCCCGCCGGGCCGCTTCACGGGATCCGAACTCCAGCCGCCTCGGCGAGGCTCACCGTCGCCCGGCCGCCGCACCCACCGGATCGGCCGCCGCGCCACGGAACCGCCAGCGCCCATTCCCGGAGCGCATTCCGAGCGGGATTCTCGAAGGCCATTTTCTGCGCATATTCGAGCGCGCATTAATCACTCGAATTCCCCGTGCACCTTCCGCGTTTCTTCTGCCCGGTTTCCCGGACCCTAAACGCCAAGGTTTCGTCAGCGATTCCGGCCCATTTCCGCGCGTGTGACGGACTCCACATCACGCCCGTTCCGCCCGGATTTATGCGGACAGAACGGCACCGATTCGCGCTCGCGCGAATAACACATCCGCCTTCTCCAGCACACCCCTCCGCCCCGTGCATTCCGAGAATGCGATCGGTAAATTCCCTCGCCATGACCGCAGCACAAGCAGCCATGACACTGGAAAGCCCACGCGTGGAGGACGGAGCCGCGATCTGGCGCATCGCCCGCGATTCTCAGGCGCTCGACCTGAACTCCTCGTACAGCTACCTGCTGTGGTGCCGCGACTTCGCCGCCACTTCGCTGGTCGCGCGCGCCGCCGACGGCGACCCGGTCGCCTTCGTCACCGGGTACCTGCGCCCCGACCGGCCCGACACCCTCGTCGTCTGGCAGATCGCCGTCGACGAGACGCACCGCGGGCGGGGCCTGGCCGGGGTACTGCTCGACGCGCTGACCGCCCGGGTCTCCCCGGAGGCGATCGAGACGACGGTGACCCCCGACAACACGCCCTCGGACCGGCTCTTCACCGCGTACGCCGCCCGGCACGGACTCTGCCTGGAGCGCGAGGTCCTCTTCGACGGGCGTCTGTTCCCCGACTCCGCCGACGGCACCCACCAGCCCGAAGTCCTGTACCGCATCGGCCCCTTCCACCCCACCGGAGCTTCGCTGTGACCATCACCCCGCCCGCCCTGAGCGTCTTCGAGACCCTGGAGTCGGAGGTGCGCAGCTACTGCCGCGGCTGGCCCACCGTCTTCGACCGTGCGAACGGCGCGCGCCTGACCGACGAGGACGGCCACGAGTACCTCGACTTCTTCGCCGGCGCCGGCTCGCTCAACTACGGCCACAACAACCCCGTACTGAAACGGGCCTTGATCGACTACCTGGAACGCGACGGGATCACCCACGGTCTCGACATGGCGACCACCGCCAAGCGGACCTTCCTGGAGACCTTCCAGGAGGTCGTGCTGAAGCCGCGCTCCCTGCCGTACAAGGTGATGTTCCCGGGCCCGACCGGCACCAACGCCGTCGAGGCCGCGCTGAAGCTGGCGCGGAAGGTGAAGGGCCGCGAGTCCGTCGTCTCCTTCACCAACGCCTTCCACGGCATGTCCCTCGGTTCGCTCGCCGTCACCGGCAACGCCTTCAAGCGGGCCGGCGCCGGGATCCCGCTGGTCCACGGCACCCCGATGCCGTTCGACCACTACCTCGACGGGCAGACCCCGGACTTCCTCTGGTTCGAGCGACTGCTCGAGGACCAGGGTTCCGGCCTGAACAAGCCCGCCGCGGTGATCGTGGAGACGGTCCAGGGCGAGGGCGGCATCAACGTGGCCCGCGCCGAGTGGCTGCGGGAGCTCGCCGATCTGTGCCGGCGCCAGGACATGCTCCTGATCGTCGACGACATCCAGATGGGCTGTGGCCGTACCGGCGCCTTCTTCTCCTTCGAGGAGGCCGGCATCACCCCGGACATCGTCACGCTCTCGAAGTCGATCAGCGGGTACGGCCTGCCGATGTCGCTCTGCCTGTTCCGGCCGGAGCTGGACGTCTGGGAGCCCGGCGAGCACAACGGCACCTTCCGGGGCAACAACCCGGCCTTCGTCACGGCCGCCGCCGCGCTCGACACGTACTGGGCCGACGGCCAGATGGAGAAGCAGACCCTGGCGCGCGGCGAGCAGGTCGAGCAGACACTGCTCGCCCTGTGCGAGGAGAACTCGGCCGACGGCGCGCACTACCGGGGCCGTGGCCTGGTGTGGGGCCTGGAGTTCGCCGACAGGACCCGGGCGTCGAAGGTCTGCGCCCGCGCCTTCGAACTGGGGCTGCTGCTCGAGACCTCGGGCCCGGAGAGCCAGGTCGTCAAACTCCTCCCGCCGCTGACCGTCACGCCGGAGGAGCTGGACGAGGGGCTGAGCACACTGTCCCGCGCGGTCCGCGAGACCGCCTGAACAACCGCTGACCGAAAGGGAGTTGTACCACCGTGATCGTCCGATCGTTCAAGGACATCGAGAACACCGAACGCCATGTGCGAGCCGCCTCCGGCACCTGGGAGAGCAAGCGGATCGTCCTCGCCAAGGAGCGGGTCGGCTTCTCGCTGCACGAGACCGTGCTCTACGCGGGCACCGAGACGTCCATGTGGTACGCCAACCACATCGAGGCCGTCCTCTGTGTCGAGGGCGAGGCCGAGCTGACGAACGACGAGACCGGCGAGACGCACTGGATCGCCCCGGGCACCATGTATCTGCTCGACGGCCACGAGCGGCACACCCTGCGCCCCAAGACCGATTTCCGCTGCGTCTGCGTCTTCAACCCGCCGGTCACCGGGCGGGAGGACCACGACGAGAACGGGGTGTACCCCCTGCTCACGGAGGAGGGCTGATCATGACGGACGTACTGACCGACCTGTACCCCACCCGCGGCGCCGCCGAGGTGCTCACGGCCCGCCGTGACCCGGTGGTGTGGGGCGACGCCCCGGGCCTGGAGTCGTTCGACCGGGACGGCTTCCTCGTCGAACCGGAGCTGCTGGCCGACGACGAGGTCGCCGAGTACCGCCGCGAGCTGGACCGGCTGGTCGCCGATCCGGCCGTACGGTCCGATCCGCGCGCGATCGTCGAGTCGAGGACGTCGACCGTACGGTCCGTCTTCGAGGTGCACCGGATCAGCGAGGTCTTCGCCCGGCTGGTCCGGGACGAGCGGGTGGTGGGCCGGGCCCGCGAGATCCTCGGCTCGGACGTGTACGTCCACCAGTCGCGGATCAACGTGAAGCCGGGCTTCGGCGCCTCCGGGTTCTACTGGCACTCGGACTTCGAGACCTGGCACGCGGAGGACGGCCTGCCGCGGATGCGCACGGTGTCGGTGTCGATCGCGCTGACCGAGAACCACGACACCAACGGCGGCCTGATGATCATGCCGGGCTCGCACCGGACGTTCCTCGGCTGCGCGGGCGCGACCCCGAAGGACAACTACAAGCGCTCGCTGCAGATGCAGGACGCGGGCACCCCGTCGGACGAGGCGCTGACCTCGCTCGCGGACGCGCACGGCATCCGGCTCTTCACGGGCCGGGCGGGCTCGGCGACCTGGTTCGACTGCAACGCCATGCACGGCTCGGGCGACAACATCACGCCGTATCCGCGCAGCAACGTCTTCCTCGTCTTCAACAGCGTGGAGAACGCGGCGGTGGAGCCGTTCGCGGCGCCGGTGCGCCGGCCCGAGTTCATCGGGGCGCGGGACTTCACCCCGGTGCGCTGAGGGCCCGCGGGTGACGGGTGGGGGGAGGGGGCCGGACGGGGCGCGGCGCCGGCCCGCGGCGCGGCCCGGCGGGCCGGCGAGCGCGCGGGCGGGGGGCGCGGGGCCGGGGGGCGGGACCGACGAGCCGGGCGGGGGGACGCCCTCAAGCAGAGGC
>NZ_JBEZYN010000028.1:0-91565 GCF_040638605.1 Streptomyces sp. NPDC026092 | reverse complement strand
TTGCCGAACGACGCCGTCTCCGAGGTGAACCTGTCACCCGTCAGCTGCATACCGTCACCGGAGTCACCGGCGAACCGAATGATCACCCGATCGAGCTTGTGCACCTCTTTGCGGGTCGGTGCCCGCTCGATCGACAGACCGGTGTCCGCCGGGTCGAGAAGCGTCATGGGATGTCCTTAGGGGAGGAGAGGAAGAGCCGTGGCGAGGGCGATGGCCGCCGCGTACGACGGCAGGGGCGTCGGCACGTCGTGGACGGCGAAGTCGGCCAGTTCGGCGGGGAGTTCGGACACGCCCACGTACGGTTCGGCGACGCCGTACGCGAGGCCGACACCCGTCGCCTTCAGGTACGCCTCCTTGCGCGTCCACACCCGGGCAAGGGTCCCCGGGCGGGCCGCGTCCGGCAGGGCACGGAGGGCGCTCTGCTCGCGCGGGTGCAGGGAGGGCAGGAGTTCGTCGGTGATGGCCGGGCGCGGGACGCCCTCGACGTCGGCGCCCACCCGGACCCCCGAGACGGCGATCAGGGCGAGGCCGTCGCTGTGCGAGAGCGAGAAGTGCGGGCCGCCGCCGGCCAGGGCGGGCCGCCCGTGCGGCGCGCCGCAGCACGGGCAGTCCTCGCGGACCAGGCCCAGGGCCTCGGGGGCGAGCCCCGTGTACCCGCCGAGGACGAGGCGCAGCCCGATGTGGGCGGCCCGGTAGCGGTGCCGGTCGCCGGGGCGGCGCAGCCGGGCCGACTTGTCCTGTTCCTCGGGACTCAGGGGCGTCTCCTCGGCCGCCACCGGGTGGCCACCGACGATCTCCCGGTCCGTGTCCAGCCACCACAGGGCCACCTCGCCGCCCCTCGGCGGCCGGCCCGGCTCCGGGAGGGCGTGCTCCGGAATGTGGAGGGTGGGGAAGACGGCACGGAGATGGAATGCGCCGAGCGTGTCAGCCATCGAGGCCGCCGACCCTGCTGGCCCCGCCCGCCCCGCCCGCCCCGGCGAGTTCGCGGATCGTGGGCGTGCGGAACAGATCCCGCAGCGGTACGGCGGGCAGTCCGCGACCGCGCAGCGCGGCGCTGATCCGTACCGCGAGCAGGGAGTTGCCGCCGAGCTCGAAGAAGTCGTCGTCCAGGCCGACCGGTGTGCCGAGCATCGCCGACCACACCTCCTGGAGCACGGCCGCCTTGCTCGCGCCCTCGTTGGTCGCCGCTGCCGCGGCAGGCGGAGTCGCCGTCCGGGTCGGCTCCGGCAGCCGTGCCGCGTCCAGCTTCCCGTTGGTGGTCAGCGGAAGGGAGTCGAGCGGGGTGACGGTCGCCGGGAGCATGTACGCGGGCAGGACGGTCGCGGCCCGCTTCCGTACCCCCGCGGCGTCGAGGTCCGCCGGGACGACGTACGCGTCGAGGCGGGCGGTCGCCGGGTCGGACGGGTCGTCGCGGCGGACCACCACGGCCGCCGCGCGGACGTCGGGGTCCTCCAGGAGGACGGAACGGATCTCGTCCAGCTCGATGCGGAAGCCCCGGATCTTCACCTGGCTGTCGATGCGCCCCAGGTGTTCGAGGGTGCCGTCGGGGCGCAGCCGGCCGAGGTCGCCGCTGTGGTACTGGCGACCCTCCGCGTACGGGTCGGCGGTGAAGCGGGCGGCCGTGAGCTCGGGCTGCCCCAGGTAGCCGAGGGCCACGCCCGCGCCGCCGACGCGGATCTCGCCCGTCACGCCGGGCGGGACGAGCCGGCCGCGCGCGTCGGTCACGTACAGGTGCCAGCCGGGCAGCGCCGGGCCGACGGACTTCGAGCCCGCGAGGGCCAGTTCGCGGGTCAGCGTCTGCGCGGTCACGTGCACGGTGGTCTCGGTGATGCCGAACATGTTGACCATGCGGCACTCGTCCTCGGGGTGCCGGTCGAACCAGCGCAGCAGCATCCGGGCGTCCAGCGGCTCGCCGCCGAAGACCACGAGCCGTACGGCGAGCGCCGCGTGGTCGGTCTCCAGGAGCTGGGAGAAGGCGGACGGCGTCTGGCTGAGGACGGTGACGCCCTCGCGGCGCAGCAGGTCGCGGAACTCCTCGGGCTCGCGGGAGACGACGTACGGGACGACCACGAGCCGACCGCCGGTCAGCAGGCAGCCCCAGATCTCCCAGACGGAGAAGTCGAAGGCGCCGGAGTGGAAGAACGTCCACACGTCGTCCGGGCCGAGGCCGTACTCCTCGCGGGTCGCGTCGATGAGCGCGCCGACGTTGCGGTGCGGGACGACGACGCCCTTGGGGCGGCCGGTGGAGCCGGAGGTGTAGATGACGTACGCGGGCTCGTCCGGTCCGCCGACCCCCGGCAGTTCGACCGACTCATCCGGCGCGCTCGCCAGGAGGTCGTCGGGCGTGACGGGCGTACCCGCGTCCGCCGGGTACTCCGCGTGCCGGGTGATCACAAGGTCCAGTCCCGCGTCCTGCGCGGTGTGGGCGAGGCGGTCGGCCGGGTAGGCCGGGTCGGTGGGGACGTATGCCGCGCCCGCCTTGAGGACGCCGAGCATGGCCGCGACGATCTCGTTGGTGCGCTCCAGGCAGATGCCGACCCGGTCGCCGGGCGCGACTCCGCGCGCCACGAGACCACGGGCCAACCGGTCGGCCAGGGCGTCGAGTTCGCGGTACGTGAGGGTCGTCGTGCCGTCGCCGACCGCCGGGGCGTCCGGGCGGGCAGCCGCCACCCGAGCGAAGGCGTCCGTGAGCCGCTCCGGCGTGCCGGTCAGGACGGCGTCCGGGCGGCCGAGCGCGGCGACGCGCTCGCGCTCGGCGGCGTCCAGGAGTTCGGCCTCGTCCGCCCGGAGGACCGGGGTCTCGCCGAACTGGCGCAGGACGTGGGCGAGATGGCGCAGGAAGGCGTCGACGATCTCGGGCGAGAAGTGACTGCGGCGGTACGCGGCCCAGAGCCGGCCGCCGCCCTCTGCCTCACCCGGGAGCACCGTGACCGTGAGCGGGAACGGCGGTGCGAGGCAGGGCAGGTACTCCCCCGCGTACGGCAACGGGCCCTCCCCCACGGCCGGTTCGAGCAGGCCCACGGTCGCCGGGCGGTCCGTCGGCGACGGTACGGCGGCGAGCAGCGAGGCGAGCGTGGCGTCCGCCGGGATCGCGTGGGCGAGGGCTCCGCGCCGGTCGGTGGCGAGGGTGATGTCGCCGGTGGCGCCGTGGCCGTCGTAGCGGTGCAGGGTGAGAGCGAGGGCGGCGCGCAGCGCGGACGGGTCGGCCCCGGCGGGCAGGTCCAGGGAGCGGGTCTCCCAGGCGGTGGCACCGCTCGTACCGCCGCCCCAGTCGGGCGCGGGGCCGCCGACGACGGGGGTGGCGGCGGCCTCGGAACCGGCCGCCGTGGCACCCTCAATCGCTGCCCCGTCGACCAGGCCTGCGGCCAGGCGGGTGAGGCCGTTCCGGTCGAGCACCGAGCGGTCGGCGACGAGGATCAGGTCCTCGACTCCGTCCTCGTGGCGCAGCAGCACGCACCGGACGGCCGGGGTCGGCCGGTTCAGCTCGGTCCGTCGGCGGCGCAGGGCCGCCGGCTCGTCGGAACCGGCGGCGACGTCCTCCACCCACAGCCGCCAGGGGCTCGCCGCGCCCAGGCGGGCGGTCAGCTCGGCGGCGGTCACCCGACTGCTCAGCCGGACCCGTAGGGCGTGGCAACGCTCACCCACCATGGGGGTGTCCTCCCTCTCAACTCTCACAACGGTCACAACTGCTGGTCCCGCGCGGGTCAGCGCGCGGTGAAGCCGCCGTCCACGGTCATCACGGAGCCGGTCACCTGGCGGGCGTCGTCCGAGACGAGGTAGACGACGGCGGCGGCCACGTCCTCGGGCTCGATCAGGGCGTTCATCGGCTGCGCCTCGGTGAACGTCTGCTCGTGCTCGCCCACCTCCACCTCCAGGGCGCGGGCGATCTCGGCGAGCATCCGGCCCTCGGCGGTCGAGTCGTCGCGCACCGAACCGGGGCAGACGGCGTTGACCCGGACCTTGGTGGGCGCGTAGTCGAGCGCGGCGGCCTTCGTCAGTCCGATGAGGCCGTGCTTGGCGGCGACGTAGCCGGCGAAGTGCCGGTAGCCGACCAGGCCGGCCGTCGAGGAGATGTTGACGATGGAGCCGGAGCGGCGGGCGCTCATCGCCCCGGCGACCGTACGGATCACCCGCCAGGCGCCGGACAGGTCGACGTCGATCATCAACGCCCACTCGTCCTCGCCGATCTCGTGCGCGGGACGGCCCGAAGGGGCCGCGATCCCCGCGTTGTTGACGGCGGCGTCGATCCGGCCGAAGCGGTCCTCGGCGAGGGCCACCGCGGCCTCCACGGAGGCCAGGTCGCGGACGTCGCAGGCGGCGGTGAGCACGGCGGCGCCGTTCTTGCGGCAGAGGGTCGCGGTGTGTTCCAGCTGGCCACGGGTGCCCAGCGGGTACGGCACGCCGTCGAGGTCCTCGCAGAGGTCGAGCAGCGCGAGGTCGGCGCCCTCGGCGGCGCAGGCGACGGCGGTGGCCCGGCCGAGGCCCCGGGCGGCGCCGGTGACGAGGACGGTCTTGCCGGTCAGACGCACAGTTCCGCCCCCTCGGCCGAGGTCGCCAGCTCCTCGGCGACGATCCGGAGCAGTTCGGGCGCCGACTCGATGAGGTACATGTGGCCACCGTCCAGCTCGACGTGGCGGTGCCCGGCGTCCGTGGTCCGGTCCCACGCCTCGGCCTCGGAGCGGCGGACGAGGGTGTCGGCCGTGCCGCGCAGGGTGGTGACCGGGACCGACAGGCTCCGGTCGTCGGACGGTACGTACGACTCGTGCATCTCCACGTCGGCGCGGAGCGTGGGCAGGACCAGCTCGCGCAGCTCGGGGTCGTCCAGAGCCTCGTCCGCGTATCCGGCGAACTCGTTGACGCGCGCCAGGAACGCGTCGTCGTCGAGGCCCGTGGCGCGGGCGGCGCGCGGCTCGGCCGGGTGCGGGGAGCCGCTGGCGAAGAGCCGTACGAGGTGGACGTCCGGGGTGGCCGCGAGCCGGCGGGCCAGCTCGTACGCGAGGACCGCGCCGAGGCTGTGGCCGAAGAGGGCGACGCGGCGCGGGCGGGCCTCATCGGCCGCGAGGGCTGTCAGGAGGTCGGCGTGGAGGGCGTCGGCGGCGGCGTGCGCGTCGCGGAACGGCTCCTCGTCGATGAGGCGTTCACGGCCGGGGAGCTGGAGCGGCAGGACGTCGAGGCCGAGGGGCTCGGCGTGGCGCTGCCAGGGGCGGTAGAAGGAGGCTCCGGCGCCGGCGAAGGGCAGGCAGACGAGGGTCGTGCGGTCGGACATGTCAGTGTTCCCCGGTCTGGTCGGCGGCGGTGGGCGCGGGCTCGGGCGCGGGCGCGTCGGCCGGCAGGCGGACGTCGTAGGTGACCGGCAGCTTCACCAGGCCGCGGCTGGTGGAGTTGTCGAAGAGCCACTCCAGTTCCTCGGCGGGCACGGCCAGGCGCAGGCCGGGCAGGCGGCGCAGGAGGGTCGTGAAGGCTATCTGGCCCTCGACCCGGGAGAGCGGCGCGCCGACGCAGAAGTGCGGGCCCTGGCCGAAGGCGAGGTGGCGGTTGGCGGTGCGGGTGATGTCGAGCCGGTCCGGGTCCTCGAAGGCCTCGGGGTCGCGGTTGGCAGAGCCCATGAGGAGGTGGACGAAGGCCTCCTTGGGGATCGGGCAGCCGCCGATCTCCATGTCCTCGGCGGCGACCCGCAGGGTGCCGCGGTAGACGGGGGACTCGAAGCGCAGGAACTCCTCGACCGCCGAGCCGGCCAGGTCGGGCCGGGAGCGGAGCAGGGCGAGCTGGTCGGGGTGGGTGAGCAGGGCCTGGACGCCGTTACCGATGAGGTTGGCGGTGGTCTTGTGACCGGCGATGATCAGCAGGACGAGGGTGGAGACCAGCTCGTCGTTGGTGAAGCGGCCCTCCTCGTCGGCGGCCCGCAGCAGGATGCTGACCAGGTCGTCGCCGAGGTCGGCGCGCCGGTCGGCGAGCAGGTCGAGCAGGTAGCGCTCGATGTTCTCGCTGGCGTCCTTGAGCTTCTCGTTGGACTCGGCGTCCGGGTACGGGGCGCCGCTGAGCCAGTTGCCCCAGCTGTGCAGCTGCGGCCGGTCGGCGACCGGGACGCCGAGGAACTCGCAGATGACGCGCATCGGCAGGGAGAAGGCGAACTCCATCAGGTTCACTTCGCCGTGCTCGGGCAGGTCGTCGATGAGCTCGTCGGTGATCTCCTGGATGCGCGGGCGGAGCAGCTCCATCCGGCGCGGTACGAAGGCCCGGCTGACGAGCTTGCGCAGCCGGGTGTGCTCCGGCGGGTCGGCGGTGAGCATGTTGCGGATCAGTACGGGACTGGCGTCCTTGACGAGGTCCCTGAACCAGGCGGGGGCGTTGTCGATCTGCTTCGACAGGCGCGGGTCGCTGAAGGCCTTGAGCGTGGTCTCGTAGTCGGCGACGACGTAACCCTCGCCACCCACCGGGTAGTTGATCGCGTGGACCGGGCAACCGCTGGCGCGGAGCTTGGCGTTGGGGGTGTGGAGGTCGTTGCCCTCGGGGGCGGTGAAGAACTCGGGGGGCAGCTGGTCCGTGGTGCGGGGCAGCTCGGTGGTCATCGGGTTTCTCCTTCCTTGTCGGAACGCTTGCTCTCGGAATTCTCGGAACTCTCGGAACTCTCGGAAGTGGGGGCGTCGGCGGGCGGTGCCGTGTCGGCGAGCGCCGTGTCCGCGTACGCCTCCGGGGGCGCGAGGTTGCGGATGCGCGGGCTGAGGGTGGGCAGGGCGGCCAGGCCGGAGACGACGGCCATGATGGTGAACACCCAGACCGGTCCCGCCGCCTCGAAGACGGTGCCGATGGCGAAGACGCCGATCGGGGCCGCGATCATCGACATGAACATCACCGCGCCGAGGACCCGGCCCTGCGCCTTGTCGGGCACCATCGCCGCGAGGTAGGCGAGGAAGAGCGCGCTGGTGATGGGGCCGCGCAGGAACACGCAGGCGACGATGATGCCGAGCGGGATGAGCCCGGAGACGTTGGCGAGCAGGATCGCGGCCACGGGCCCGATCCAGGCGGCGGCCAGGAAGAGCTTCGCCGGGGCGACCTTCTTGATGACGGGTCCCGCGACGAGCGAGCCGACCAGTCCGCCGATGCCGGCGATGGAGAGCAGCATGCCGGTGAAGCTCGCGGAGGCGCCCCGACTCTCGGCGGTGGCGATCAGGGCGAGGAAGACGCCGGAGTGGGTGAACGCCATGTTCGAGCCCATGATCCAGACGATCAGCAGGCGCAGGACCGGCTGGTTGGCCAGGATCTTGAAGCCCTCGGCGGTGTTGCGCTTCTCCCCCGGGGTGATCTGCTCGACCTTCATCGGCTTGCGGATGAAGAGCAACAGGACGGTGGAGACGAGGAAGCCGATCGAGGCGCTCAGGAACGGGAACGCGCGCGCCACACCGAACAGCGCGCCGCCGACGGGCGGGCCGCCCATGGTCGCCGCGAAGTAGCGGATCTGGTTCTGGGCGGTGGCCTGGGTGAGCTGGGAGGGCGGGACCAGCTGCTTGATGGCGGCGAGTCCGGTGGGGTTGGAGATGCCCAGGCAGGCGGCCGAGCCGACGGCGACGGCGAAGACCAGGACGGGGTGGGTCTGGTCGGCGAAGACCAGCAGGCTGAAGACGCCGAGCAGGACGACCCGGACCAGGTTGCAGATGATCATCAGCAGCCGGCGGTCCACCCGGTCGGCGAGCGTCCCGCCGGGGATCGACATCAGGCTGGCGGTGATGAGCTGCGCCGAGCCGACCGCGCCCGCGTAGAAGGCGGATCCGGAGGAGGCCAGGATGAGCAGCGGGTACGCCACCTCCGCGGTCTCCTTGGCGAGCGCGGCGAAGGCCTCGCTGGTCCAGAGCGCCTGGAAGTCGCGGTTCTTGAGGAGCGGCTTCTCGGCGGGCTCCTGCTTGCCCTTGGTCTCCCCCTTGGTCTCCTTGCTCGTCTGCTCTCGCAGCTCCTGTTCGTCCGGCGACGCCGTCGCCTCGTCCGCCGCACTGCCGGGCGGTGTCTGCGAGACCGTCATGAGTCCTTCCTCTCCTTGGGTTCCTCTGTGAGTACTTCGTCGAGGCGGGCGGCGAGTTCGTCGACGTACGGGGCCCGCAGCATCGACCAGTGGTCGCCGGCGACCGGGACCACGCGCAGCCCCGCCGGGTAGAGCCCCGCCAGGCGCCGCGCCAGCCGGGCGGCCGCTCCCGGGTCCGCGTCCGCCTTGAACAGGACGGCCGGGCAGTCCACCGGGCCCGGCCGGTGGGCCAGTACGGCGGCCTGGCCGGCCAGGAACCGGCGGCGCGCCTCGGGGTCGCGGCGGAACGTTCCGGCGGTCGGGCCGACGCGGAGCAGGGTGTCGAGGCCGGCCCGTACCCCGCCGAGCAGGAAGTCGGGGGCCGCGGCGACGGGGAGCGGACGGGTGTCGGGGACGTAGCCGTCGAGGGAGACCAGGACGTCCACCTCCCGCCCGTGGCCGATGAGCAGCCGGGCGGTCTCCTGCGCGACGACGGCGCCGAAGGACCAGCCGCCGAGCGTGTACGCCCCCGCCGGCTGGGCCCGCAGCAGGGTGCGGGCGTGCGCGGCGGCGAGGGAGCGGATCGTGCCGCCCCGGGACGCGGGCCGCTCCAGGGCGAGGACCGGGCGGTCGCCCTCCGGGGCGAGCCGTGCGGCCAACTCCCGGTAGGGCAGGGCGTTTCCGAGGGCGTCCGCGACGAGGAAGACCGGGCGTCCGGTGCCTTCCCGCAGGGTGGCCACGCCGGGGGGCAGCGCGGTGACGGGGTCGGTCCGGCTGCCGGGCAGCCGCCGCTCGACGAGTTCGACGAGTCCGGCGAAGGTGCCCTTCAGGGCGAACTCGGTGACGGAGACCTCCGCGCCGAGCCGTTCGCGGACGGCGGTGGTGAGCGCGAGGGCGAGCAGCGACTCGCCGCCGAGCACGAAGAAGTCGTCACCGTCCCCGACGGCCGGGACGCCGAGGGTCTGCCGCCAGATCTCTTCGAGGGCGGGTCGCGGGCCTCCGGCGGCCACGGCGGCCTTCGCCACCGGAGCCTTCGCGACCGCACCCGCCGTCGCGCTGCCCTGGTCAGGTCCCGTCTCCCGTCCCGCCTCCGGGGCCGGGTCCGGGTCCTCGCCCAGGAGCGGGTGCGCGGGCAGCGAGCAGCGGACGGGGCGGTCCTCGGGGTCGGCGTACCGGGTCTCCAGGACCGTGTCGAGCGCCCGGTCCACGCCGAGCTCCCAGAGCGCGCCGATCGCGTCGAGCAGCCCGGTCTCCGTCTCGACCCGGCCGCCCGGGGCGAGCCGTACCGTCCGGTGGCGCGGGTTCCAGGCGGGCGCGACCCGCAGCGAGCCGGTCATCGAGCCGCCGGGGCCCAGCTCCAGGTACGTCGTGCAGCCGGCGGCCAGCAGCGTGGCGCTGCCGGCGTCGAGCCGGACCGGCTCGCGCAGGTGCTCGGCCCAGTGGCCGGGGGTGACCACGGCCTCGGGATCGGCCCAGTCGCCCGTGGTGTTGGAGATGTACGGCAGCCGTGGCGGGCGGGCGGGCATCGACGACAGATGGTCCCGCACCGCCTCGGCTGCCGAGTTCATGGCCGGCGAGTGGAAGGCCCGCCGGGTGTGGACGGGGGTGACGCGCAGTCCGGTGAGCGCGTCCCCCGCGAGAAGGGAGTCCATCGCGGCCTCGGGGCCCGAGAGGACCGCCGAACCGTTTCCGCGTACGGCGACGGTGATGCCGGAGTCGACGGGCAGCCGGGCCTCGACGTCGGCGGGGGCCACCTCGACCACGGCCATCCGGCCGGGGTCGGCGTCGCGCATGGCCACGGCCCGCCGGTGGACCAGGCCGACGGCGTCGGGCAGGCTCCACACCTCGGCGAGCGCGGCGGCGGCGTACTCGCCGATGCTGTTGCCGAGCATGGCGTGCGGGGTGACACCCCACGCGCCCAGCTGGCGCCCGAAGGCGAAGCCCAGGGCGAAGAGCCCGAGTTGCTGGTGGACGGTGTCCGCGTACCAGTCGTCGCCGACCGACCCGTCATCGAGCGACCCGTCATCGACCGACCCGTCATCGACCGACCGGTCGTCGAGCGAGCCCGGGACGATCACCGGGTTCAGGTCAACGCCGCAGTCGTCGTACGCGATCTTGCGGATCTCGTCGAAGGCCGCGCGGAACTCCGGCAGCAGCCGGTACGCGGCCTCGCCGGCGGCGCTCTTGAGGGTGCCCTGGCCCGGGAAGACGAAGGCGACCTTGCCCAACCGGCCCGCGGTGCCGGGCCGGTCCGCCGCCGCACCGGCCGCCGCGCGCAGCGCCTCCGCCGCGTGGGCGTGGTCGCGGACGACCACGGCCTGGCGGTGCTTGTGGACGCGGCGCCCGGACAAGGTCCATGCCACCGCGTCGAGTTCGGGCACCGAGGACGCGTCGGTGTCGAAACGGTCCGCCAGCGCCTCGTCCAAGCGGGCCAGCGAGGCCGGGCTGTACCCGGACAGCGGCAGCAGACGCGGTCCGCCGACGCGCCCCCCGGCGCGCCGGCGCGACAGCGCGACCGTCGGCGCCTCGGTCAGCACCGCGTGCGCGTTGGTGCCGCCGACGCCGAACGAGCTCACCGCTCCGGCCCGCCGCTCCTGGCCCGCGCGCAACTCCCACGGGACGAGCGCATCGGTCACGCGGAACGGCGAACGCTCCAGTTCGAGCAGCGGATTGGCGGACGTGTAGTGCGCGGTCGGGTAGATCTCGTGGTGCTCCAGCATCAGGGCCGTCTTGATCAGGCCCGTCACACCCGCCGCCGCGCCGGTGTGCCCGATGTTGCCCTTGACGGCACCGAGCGCGCACCAGCCGGTCTCCGCCTCCAGGCCCTCGCCCCGGCCCGCGCTCAGGCCCTCGCCCGCCGGGCCGAAGACCTCGGTGAGCGCCTGCACCTCGATGGGGTCGCCCAGTTGGGTCGCCGTCCCGTGCGCCTCGACGTGTCCGATCGCGGTCGCGGGGAGCCTCGCTGCGTCGAGGGCGGCGCGGATGACCTCGCTCTGGCCGCCGGCCGAGGGCGCGGTGTACGCCATCTTGTCCGCGCCGTCGTTGTTGACGGCGGTGCCCGCGATGACGGCGGCGATCCGGTCGCCGTCGCGCAGGGCGTCGGCGAGCCGCTTGAGCACGACCACGCCCACGCCCTCGCTGGGCACGGTCCCGGCGGACCGGGCGTCGAAGGGGCGGCAGTGTCCGTCCGGCGCCAGGATCCCGCCGGGCTCGAACAGGTACCCCCACTCACCGGCCGGCATCACGGTGACGCCGCCCGCGAGGGCCGCGTCGCACTCGCCGCCGCGCAGCGCGCCCACCGCGAGGTGGACGGCGGTCAGCGAGGTGGAGCAGGCGGTCTGCACGGTGATCGCGGGCCCGCGCAGGCCGAGCTTGTACGCGACCCGGGTGGCGACGAAGTCCTTCTCCCGCCCGATGTACCGGGCCAGTTCGCTCAAGGCCGCGTCGTTCCGGCCGGGGCCCGAGCGGTCGGCGCCCGCGTAGACGCCGACGCGGCCGCGGAACCGTACGGGATCGAGACCTGCGTCGTCGACGGCGGTGGCCGCGCACTCCAGGAAGACCCGCTGCTGCGGGTCCATCGCGGCCGCCTCCGCCCGGCTGTAGCGGAAGAAGGACCAGTCGAAGCGGCGGGAGTCCTCGATGACGCCCATGGCCGGTACGAAGTTCTCCCGGCCCGCGTAGGCGGGGTCCACACCGCGGGTGAGCAGCTCCTCACGGGTGGGGCGGCTGATGCCGTCCCGGCCCGCGCGGAGCAGGGCGCGGAAGGCGCGGACATCGCGCGCGCCGGGCAGCCGGCAGGCCATGCCGACGACGGCGACGGCGTCTTCGAGGGACATGTCAGACCTCTCCTCCCAGGTCGACGCCCAGGTCGACGTACAGGTGGTCGAGACCGACGTAGCTGAGGTTGGGGCCCCAGACGGCGGCCTCTTCGGACAGCCGGGCGTGCGGGAACCGCGCGGCCAGGCGGCGCAGCAGGACGGCCGCCTCCAGGCGGGCCAGCGGCGCGCCGACGCAGTAGTGCGGACCGTGGCCGAAGACGAGGTTCCGCTCCCCCTCGGCGAGCGCGCCGGGCGTCGCGGACGGCGTCTCGGCCGCGACCGCTCCGGTCACGGGACAAACGGCCGCCGGGACTTCCTCCTCGATGTCGTCGAGCGGCCCCTGTCCCGTCAGGCTCACCAGGACGAGGTCACCCTCGCTCAGCCGCGCCCCCGCGAACTCCTGGTCGTACGCGACGACCCGGCCGAGGTGCCGCAGCGGCGGCTTGCGGACGAGCACCGACTCGACGAGCCCGGTGACCGCGCCCGGCTCGTCGCGCTTGACGGTCTCCCAGAGGTCCTGGTCGCCGAGGGCGGTGAGAACCGTGGAGCCGAGCAGCGAGGCCGTGGTCTCCAGGCCGCCGAAGAGGCACATGGCCCAGGTCGCGGTGGTCCGGGCGCGGTCCTCCGGGGTGTCGGTGGGGAAGCCCTCCAGGGCCCGGGCGCCGGCGAGCGCCTCGGCCATCTCCTCCATCACCTGGTGCGCGGCCAGCGCGTGGTCGCGGCGGTACATGGCGCCGATGAACAGCGACAGGGTCCGCGACCAACGGTGCAGGACGGGCGGGTCCACGTCGACGCCGACGACGTGCGCCATGACCTTGCCCGAGATGCCCTCGGCGACGGCCGGCACGAGGTCCTGCGGGCGGTCGGCGGCGGCCAGTTCGGTCAGGCACTCGTCCGTGATCTCCTCGATGCGCGGCCCGAGGAGGCGTACGTACGAGGCGGACAGCATGCGCTGGACCGGACGCCGCAGCGCCGTGTGCTCGGGGGCGTCGGCCTGGACGAACCAGAGCCGCAGGAACTCGGTGAGCTCCCGGTACTCGGCGCGGGCCGCGTCCGTCATGTAGAGCTGGAAGGAGCGCTCGAAGGTCCCTGAGGCGAAGCCGGGGTGGTTGAGGACCTGCTGGGCCAGGCGCGGGTCGGCGACGACCCAGCAGTCGAGTCCTTCGTCCCACTCCGGCGCCCGGACGCCGTCCGCGAGGGACGGCGCCGGGACCGGTGCCGCGGTACGGGTCCTCACTCCGCGGCCTTCTCGATGAGGGCGTTCAGCCCGGCGGGCGTGGGCGACAGCAGGAAGTCCCGCAGCCGTACGTTCGCGCCCAGCTCCTGCTTGACCTTGCGCATCAGGCGTACGGCGCCGAGGGAGTTGCCGCCGACCATGAAGAAGTCGGTGTCCTCGGTGACCTCGGTGAGGGGGTCGCCGTCGATGACGCCGTCGAACAGCGCGGCGATGCGTGCCAGATCCACCCCGGCCGGTGCCGGAGCGGCCGGCTCCGCCTCGACCGGAGCCGGGGCGGGCACCGGAGCGGCCGACCGCTTCGCCGGCCCCGCCACCGCCGCAAGCGCGCGCCGGTCGACCTTGCCGTTGGCGGTCACCGGCAGCCGGTCCACCACGGCCCACAGGTTCGGGACCATGTAGGAGGGCAGGTTCTCCGCGAGCAGCTCGCGCAGGCCCACCGCGTCGACGGACGCGCCCGGCGCGAGGACCACGGCGGCCACGAGCCGCTTGTCGGCGCCGTCGCCGTCGGTCACGATCACCACGGCGTCCTGGACCTCGGCGTGCGCGGCGAGGACGTCGCTGATGGCGCTCAACTCGACCCGGTAGCCCCGCAGTTTGACCTGGTCGTCGGCGCGGCCGAGGAAGCGGACGCGGCCGCTGGTGTCGATGCGGACGAGGTCGCCGGTGCGGTAGAGGCGCTCGGGCACGTCCGGGGAGAGGTTCCCGAAGACGCGGGCCGTCTCCTTCTCGTCGCCGAGGTAGCCGTCGGCGAGGCCGGCGCCGCTGGTGTACAGCTCGCCGACCGCGCCGGGCGGGAGCTGGCGGCGCCGGGCGTCGAGGACGTACACGCGGGTGCCGGGGACCGGACGGCCGATGGGCAGCGGGCCGTCGACGTCCTCCACGCGCGCCACCGAGTGGGTGGTGGTGAAGGTGGTGTTCTCGGTCGGGCCGTACCCGTTGGTGAGGACGATGCCGGGGTGCCGGGCGAGCAGCCGGGCGGTGTGCTCGTGGGGCACCACGTCGCCGCCGGTGAGGAGCTGGCGCAGGCCGCCCAGGGAGTCCGGGGCGAACTCCTCGACCAGGCGGAAGAGTCCGGCGGTCAGCCAGGCGACGGTGACCCCGCGCTCCTGGAGGAAGGCGCCCAGCTCTGTCGGCGAGGCGAGCCCCGCCGGGTGCACTTCGAGGGAGGCGCCGGTGAGCAGCGCGCCCCACAGCTCCAGGGTGGAGGCGTCGAAGGAGAGCGGGGAGAGCCGCAGCATCCGCTCGCCCGCGCCGAGGCGGACGTAACCGGCCTCGTGGACCAGGCGGATGACGGCCCGGTGCGGTACGCACACACCCTTGGGCTGCCCGGTGGAGCCGGAGGTGAAGGCGACGTACGCGAGGCGCGCCGGGTCGGCGGGCGGGGTCGGCACGGCGTCGGGCGCGCCGGGCTGCCAGTCGGCCTCCCAGGTCGCGACGGCGGGGACGCCGAGGCCCGCGAAGCGCTCGGCGACGGCGGAGTCGACGGGGCCCGTGAGGGCCGCGGTCGGCTGCGCCCGCTCCAGGATCTTCGTCACGTGGCTGTCGGGCTGCGCGGGGTCGATGCCGACGTACGCGGCGCCCGCCCAGGCCACACCGAGGACGGCGACGGCCTCGGCGACCGAGCGGTCCACTCCGACGAGGACCCGGTCACCGGGCCGTACCCCCGCGGCGCGCAGCAGCCGGGCCTGCTCGGCGGCGGCCTCTTCGAGCTGACCGTACGTCAGGGTGTGGGCGGCGTCGCGGACGGCGACGGCGCCGGGCTCGCGCGCGGCCACCTCGCGGAAGAGGGCGTCGAGGGAGGTGACGGGGAAGTCCCGGCCGCTCTCGTTGATCTCGTCCAGGAGCGCGCGGCTCTCCACGGAGATGCCCCGGACGTCCTCGAGCCGGGCGTCGGGCGCGTCGGCGAGCTGGGCGACGGCGGCGCGGAAGTCGGCGACGAACGCCTCCGCCTCGGCCTGGCGCCAGACGCTGGTCGCGTACTCCAGGTGGCCGGCGTACGACGGGTCGGCGTGGCCGATGAGCATCGTCAGGTCGAACTGGGAGCCGCCGCCGTGGCCCTCCTCGACGCGGACGCGCAGCGGTCCGGCGGTCAGCTCGCGCGGGACGAGCTGGTCGTGCATGCCGAAGCAGACCTGGACGAGCGGGTGGCAGCCGAGGCTGCGCTCGACGCCGAGGCGGGCGACGAGCTCCTCGAAGGGCAGGTCGCCGGCGTCGATGGCGGCGCCGAGCGAACGGTGCACCCCGCGCAGGTAGTCGGCGACGTCGAGGTCGTCGTCCACGTCGACGCGGACGGGTACGAGGTTGCCCGCGACGGCGACGAGCCGGCGCAGTTCGGAGGGGCCGCGGCCCAGCAGCGGTACGCCGACCAGGAGGCGGCGGGCACCGGTGCGGCGGGCCAGGGTGAGGCCGAAGGCGCCGAGCAGGAAGGCGTACGGGGTGATGCCGAGGGCGCGGGCCTGTGCGGCGACCCGCTCGGTGACGCCCGGGCCGAGGTCCAGGCCGAGGCGGTCGCCCGCGCCGTCCTGGACGGCCGGGCGCTGCTGGTCGGCGGGGAGTTCGAGGACGGACGGCACGCCGTCGAGGTGGGAGCGCCAGAACGCGGCCTGCTCGTCCCAGGCGCCGCGGGCGCGGGCCTCCTCCTGGTGCCGGCGGAGGGCGGCCAGTGTGGTGCCGAGGTCGCGGGGTGCGGCCTGGCCGACCTGGTCGGCCTCGGCGGCGAGTTCGGCGTACGTCTCGAATATCTCGCGCAGCAGGTGTCCGACGGCGTAGCCGTCGAGGACCATGTGGTGCGCCGCGAGGACGAGGGCGCCGCGCTCGTCCTCGGCGGCGGCGGGGGCCCAGTGGCCGAACCGGTAGGCGGGGGCGGCCGCCAGGTCGAAGGGCTCGCGGCCGAGGGCGGCGCCCTCGCGGCGGACCTGGTTCTCGAAGGCCTCCGCCGGGCCGACGTAGGTGTGCGTGACGAGTTCGGGGGTGTGCGCGGGCAGGATCTCCTGGACCACGTCGTCGTGGGTCTCGCGGAAGACGGTGCGCAGCCCCTCGTGGCGGGCGACGGTGGCGGCGATGGCCTTGGTGAGGAGGTCGCGGTCGAGCCGGCCGCCCTCGGTGAAGCAGTGGAAGACCAGGTTGTACGGGGAGCCGCCGGCGACCCGCTCGATCAGCCACATGCCGCGCTGGGCGGGCGTGAGGGCCTGCTCGGCGCTGCCGGTGAGCAGTTCGGCGGAGGCCGCCTCGGCGGGGGCGACGAGCGTGGCGCCGTCGAGCACCTGCCCGAGGGGGGCCTCGCCGAGGAGGTCCATGATGGCGACGCGCAGTCCGAGCCGCTCCTGCAGGACGGCCGCGAGGCGCATGGCGCGCAGCGAGTCGCCGCCGAGGGAGATGAAGCTCTCGTCGCCGAAGGCGTCCGGGCCGTCCGGGAGGTCGAGGACCTCGGCGGCCAGCGCCCGGGCCGTCATCGGGCGGCTCCGGTGGACTGGGTGCGGGCGGCGGCGAGGAGCGCGGCACGGTCGCCGCCGGCGCCGGGGGCGGCGGCCGGGGCAGCGGCGGCGGCGATCAGCTCGGCCTGGCCCTCGACGGTGGGCCGGCGGAACAGGTCCATGGTGCGGACCTCGCGGCCGGAGACCTGGCCGAGGCGCTCCACGAGGAGGACCAGGAGCAGCGAGTCGCCGCCGGACTCGAAGAAGCTGACGTCGTCGGCGACCTCGTCGGTCTCCAGGACCTCGCGCCAGATGGAACGTACGAGTTCGAGGCGGGCCTCCGGGTCGTCCAGGTCGACGGCCGGGGCGGTGGCGTGGGGGCGTACGGACTCTTCGAGCACGGGATTCTCCGGGAAGGTGGCGAGGTCCGCGGCGCTGCGCCGCAGAGCGTTGAGGAAGTCCTGGACCTCGCCGGTGCCGAACACATGGACCGGGTAGTCCAGGGACAGCCCGAGCCGCCGTCCGTCGGGCGTGTCCTCGAGACGGACGAACAGGGCCAGGTCGTACTTGATGAACATCGGGTCGAGCGGGCGCAGCCGGCCGGCGGTGCCGGGGACCAGGTCCAGGGACCGGGGCGCCTCGTCGAGATTGACCAGGACCGGCGACAGTGGCGGCCACAGGGCGTTGCGGTCGGGGTTGAGGGCGGCGGAGACCGCGTCGAGGGGTACGTCGCTGTCGACGAACGCCTCCATGCCGCCGATCCGTACGCCGGCGAGCAGGTCGTGCCAGGTGTCCTCGGCGTCGAGGGTGACCCGGAGCACGACCGTGGTCATGAACATCCCGATCACCTCGGCGGTGGCGGGGTCGTCGCGGCCCGGCCAGGCGAAGGCGATGAGGAAGTCCCGCTGGGGTCCGGTGCGGGCGAGGGTCGCGGCGAGCAGCGCGACGCCGACCATGAAGGGCGTACAGCCCTCGCGGGCGGCGACCTCCATGATCCGGGCGGTGGTCGCCGTGTCGAGGGAGGTGGTGACGGTGGCGCCGAGCAGGGACTCCTCGGTGCCGTCGGGTGCGGTACGGGTGAAGGGCAGGCGCACCTCGGCGGGTGCGCCGCGCAGCCGGTCGACGACCTCGGCGACCTGCTCGGCGATCGCGTCCGGGTCGCGGGCGGCGACGACGGAGGCGGGGTGCGGTGGGGTGCTCAGGAGCGGTTCGACCCCGTCGACGGCGGCCCGGTAGAGGGCGACGATGTCGTCGAGGAGCATGCCGCGGGAGACCCCGTCGAAGATGATGTGGTGCACGTTGAGGACGAGGAGGGTGCGCTCGGGCCCGAGGCGCATGACCTCCGCCCGGGCGGGGGCCTCCTTCGCGAGGTCGAACGGCGCGGAGCACAGGGCCCGTACCAGGTTGTCGACCTCCTCCTCGGTCCAGCCCTCGGCCTCGGCGTCGAGGAAGCCGGGCTCGGCCGGCGGGCCTTCGGTCGTGTACTCGACCTGGCGGCGCTTGACGTCGAGCCGGAAGCGGGCACGGAGCGAGGGGTGCCGGGAGAGGGACCGTCCGACCGCCGAGACCAGCGCCGCGTGGTCCACGGGGCCGGTGAACTCGACGACCGTGGGGACCAGTTGGGTGGGGCGCAGCAGCTCGTCCCGGTCCAGGACCCAGATGCCTTGCTGCACCCTCGTGGCCGGATACCAGACGTGTCCGGTCGGTGACGTACCGTACGGCGCTGCGGGCAGCACGAATGGACCTCCGAATTCGGCGGGGGCGGTGAGTGGGATGGAGCTACGTGGAGAGGTGGAGCGGGGCGGAGCGGCGGGCGGTCAGGCCCGGCTCAGCCCCACTGGGAGTCGTCGAGCGGCGCGACGGGCGTCTGCGGCGGGGTCGGGCCCCACTGGGAGTCGGCCTGGACGGTGCCGGCGGGAGCGGTGTCGGTGGTGACGGCCAGTCCCGCGATGGCCGGAATCGTCAGCGCGAGAACGGCCAGAGCGCGAACGGAAACGTGCTTGAACATCTCTATACCTTGCCTTTTCACTGTGGTCGGAAGTGACGCTGCATGGTTTAGACCTGTGTGGTTCCCCGTCCGGAATCATGCGCTGTACTGACGCGCCGGGTCACCCATGATCGGGGAGGATGATCCTGCAATGCGGAAACCAGCAGGGTGGGGAAATGTGCACGAGATCGGACAATGGAAGCGAAGATCGCACCGTCGAGATCTGCGCGGACGGACTTCAGTACTACGCGGACTCCTTGGCGAACCGGCCGACGCCGGGCGAATGCCCTCGATGCCTGCTTGACCTGGGACTTGTCCAGCGTGTTCCGGACGGGAACCTGGCCCCGATCCCGCCTCGGCTGGCCTCCGGGGCGCAGATGGATCGCATGGAACGCGCCATCGACGAGAAGAAGCACGCCCTCGCGACGATGCGTGCCTCCATCGCCCAGGCGCAGGAGGTCTATCTGGACAGTTACGGCCAGGGGGATTCGCATCTGATTCGCGTCGTGCAGGGGGCCGACGCGATCAGCGCGACGCTTTCGGCGGCCGTGCACGCCTGTGAGGAAGAACTGCTGACGGCGCAGCCGGGCGGGGGCCGGCCGCAGGAACTCCTCGACAAGGCGCTCGCGAGCGATCTGGAGGCGATCGGGCGGGGTGTCGCCCAGCGGACGATCTACCAGCACACGATCCGCTCCCACCAGCCGACGCTCACGTACGTCGAGCACATCGCGCGGGCGGGCGGGGAGGTCCGGACGCTCGACGAGGTCTTCGACCGGCTGATCGTCTGCGACCGGAAGATCGCCTTCATCCCGGACCCGAGCTCGGAGCGGAGCGAGATCGCGCTCGCCGTGGAGCATCCCGGCGTGGTGCGGTACCTGGTGGGCATCTTCGAGCACGCCTGGCAGCGGGCCTCGCCGCTGCGCAACTTCCCCAGCACGCGGCTGCCCCCGCTGCTCACGGACGAGGTGCGGCGGGCGATCCTGCGGCACATGGTGAACGGCTACACGGACGACGCGATCGCCGCACGGCTCGGCATGAGCACGCGCAGCGTGGCCAACCACATGCGGTGGGCGGCGGAGCTCTTCGGCAGCCGCAGCCGGGCCCAACTGGCCTACCTGATCGCCAAGAGCGGCTTCCTGGACGACGCCCCGGAGTGACGGGACGGCCGGGGGGTGGTGCAGGGCCTGCGGAGGCCGGGGGCGCCGGGGCCTGCGGGCCCGGGGACGCCGGGGGCGCGGGAGGGGCGCCGGGGGGCGCTTCACGTTCGGCGCGGTGTCATGTACGTTGTGCCATCAGCACCACCCCCCGCGCGGCCCTCTCCGGCCGCAGCAGAGCGCAGACCGGCTGGTTCCCCGTCGCGCCACGCAGGACCCTGCCCCGGGTCGTCGATCCGGTGGCCTGTGGTCCGTCTCTTCGCACGCGCCCCGCGCCGTCCTCTCCGTACGCCGCGAGCCCGCGTGTCATGGCGCGTTCCCACCGCCCGCCCCGGCGAAAGGAAGACGGGTCTTGACCGTCCACGCCACCACACCGTCCGATGCACCCTCGCTCGTACCGCCGCCCGGCTGCCCGATGCACGCGGCCGCCACCGGCCCCGCCGACACCCTCGACCTGGTCGACCCGGGTCTCTACAGCGACGGCGACCCGCACCCGGTCTGGGCGCGGATGCGCGCGCTCGACACCCTGACCCGCCACGAGGTCGACGCCGACCGATGGTTCTGGAACGTCGTCCGCTTCGACGACTCCGACCGCGTCCTGCGCGACACCGCGACGTTCACGTCCGAGCGCGGCACCATGCTCGACCTGCTGGGTCTCGACGACCCGGCCAGCGGCAAGCAGCTCGCGGCCACCGACCCGCCGCGCCACACCGAGATGCAGGGCCGGCTCAAGAAGGCCCTCGCCATCAAGTCGGTCGACCGGCAGCGGGAGATGATCCGCGACCTGGTCGTCCCGCTCGTCGAACCGCTCGGCGACGGCGGCACGTTCGACTTCGCGCAGGCCATGCTGGCGATGCCGATGTCGGTCACCGGCACCATGATGGGCCTGCCGACCTCGGACTGGTCCTGGCTCAACCGGCTCACCACCGTGTGCATCGCCGCCGACGACCCCGAGTACCAGGACGCGGGTGGCCGTGACGTCACCCTGAAGGCGGCCCACCGGGACCTGTTCGCCTACTTCCAGGACCTGGTGCGGTTCCGCCGGAACAACCTGGGCGACGATCTGCTGAGCGTCCTGATCTCCACGGAGTTCGAGGGCCGGCACATGGCGCCCGACGAGATCGTCGCCAACTGCTACAGCCTGCTGCTCGGCGCGAACGTCACCACCCCGCACGCGCCGAACTTCGTGATGGCCGAGTTCATCGAGTCCGGCGTGCTCCAGGACTGGGCCGCGCACCCGGAGGCCGACGCCACCGGCCTGGAGGAGTCCCTGCGCTGGGCCTCCCCCGTCAACCACTTCCTGCGGTACGCCACCCGTGACATCGAGATCCGCAACACGCGGATCAAGGCCGGGGACGCGGTCGTCGTCTGGCTCGGCTCCGCCAACCGCGACGACCGGGTCTTCACGCGCGGAGCCGAGTTCGACATCCGGCGCAAGCCCAACAAGCACCTCGCGTTCGGC
This sequence comes from Streptomyces sp. NPDC026092, assembly GCF_040638605.1. Taxonomy (NCBI): domain Bacteria; kingdom Bacillati; phylum Actinomycetota; class Actinomycetes; order Kitasatosporales; family Streptomycetaceae; genus Streptomyces; species Streptomyces sp. NPDC026092. The sequence continues at coordinate 70,501 of NZ_JBEZYN010000028.1, read as the reverse complement.
ATCGGCCCGCACTACTGCATCGGCCACAGCGTCGCCCGCGTCACCCTCAAGACGCTGTACCACGAGCTGTTCACCCGCTTCGAGGACTTCCGGCCCGCCGGTACCCCCGAGCGGCTGCGCTCCAACTTCGTCTCCGGCTACAAGCACATCCCGATCACCGCCCGCCCCGCACGCGGCGGCGACGGCCGGGCGAGGAGGACGGCGTGACGCCGACGGGAGCGGCGCCCTCGGGCCTGACCACCCCGGCCAGGACCGCCGTCGCGCCGACCGGGTCACGGTGGCTGCGCCGCTTCCACACCGCGCCGCCCGGCGCCCCGCGCCTGCTGGTCCTCCCGCACGCGGGCGGCAACGCCTCGTACTACTTCCCGCTGTCGGCCGCCCTGGCCGACCACGCCGAGGTACTCGTCGTGCAGTATCCGGGCCGCCAGGAGCGGTTCGGCGAGCCGTGCGTGGAGTCCCTGCACGAGCTGGCCGACCTGGTGACCGCCGAACTGCTCGGCGCCCGGGAGACCTTCCTGGACCGGCCGTTCACGGTCTTCGGGCACAGCATGGGCGCCTCGCTCGCCTTCGAGGTGTCCTGCCGGCTCCGCGACGCGGGCCTCCCGCCCGCCGCGCTCGCCGTCTCCGGCCGGCGTGCGCCGTCGATCGCCGCGCCCGGCGCGGTACACCTCGCCGACGACGAGCGGCTCATCGCGGACATGAAGCTGCTCGGCGGCACGGACGAGCGGATGCTCGACCACCCCGAGCTGCTCGCCGCGATCCTGCCCGCCGTCCGCAGCGACTACGTGGCCACGGAGACGTACCGCTTCCGCGGCGCCACCCCGCTGGACTGCCCCGTCACCGCGCTCATCGGCGACATCGACCCCCGGGTCGACGAGCCGCAGGCGCTCGCCTGGCGCACCCACACCACGGGCGCGTTCCGGCTGCGCTCGTACGCGGGCGGCCACTTCTATCTCGTACCCCACCTGGACGCCATCGTGTCCGAGCTGCTCGCCGACCTTCCGGCCGGCCTTACCGGCAGCACGGACACCGTCAGCACCGGCGCACCCACCCACCCCTGATCCGAAAGGACCGTCCGTCATGAAGTACCGCGTCATCGGAAGTTCGCCCGCAACGCGCCGCGAGGTCAGTGTGCTGAGCCTCGGCGCCATGACCTTCGGCACCACCGTGGACGAGGCGACGTCCTACGCGATCCTCGACCGCTTCGTCGAGGCCGGCGGCACGTTCATCGACACCTCCAACAACTACGCGTTCTGGGTCAACGGCACCCAGGGCGGCGAGAGCGAGGAGCTGGTCGGCCGCTGGCTGAAGAGCCGGGGCATCGGCGACGAGATCACCATCGCCACCAAGCTGGGCGCCCGCCCCAACCAGCCCACCTCGGGCTTCAGCCTGGACGTCGAGGGCCTCTCCGCCAAGGTCATCCGCGAGTCCTCGGAGCGCAGCCGCGAGCGCCTCGGCATCGAGAAGATCCACCTGCTGTACGCGCACATCATGGACGAGCACACCCCGCTGGAGGAGACCGTCCAGGGCTTCGCCGACGTCGTCGCGGACGGCGTGGCCGGCCTGCTCGGCGCCAGCAACCACTGGGCCTGGCGCGTCGAGCGCGCCCGCACCCTGGCCGCCGCGGCCGGCGTCCCCGGCTACGAGGTGCTCCAGCACCACCACAGCTACCTGCGCCAGCGCATGGACATCCCGAGCCTGCGCTCCCCCGACGGCAACCAGGGTCTGGTCAGCGGCGACCTGCTCAGCTACCTGCGCGCCAACCCCGAGCTCACCCAGGTCTCGTACTCGCCGCTGATCTCGGGCGCGTACGTACGGGACGACAAGCCGCTCGGCGCGGGCTTCGAACACGCGGGCACCGAGCCGCGGCTCAAGGCGATCCGCGAGGTGGCCGCGGAGACCGGCGCGACGGTCAACCAGGTGGTCCTGGCCTGGCTGATGGGCGGCGACATCCCGGTCCTGCCGCTCGTCGGCGCCTCGTCGGTGGCCCAGCTGGACGAGAACCTGGGCGCGGTCGACCTCGAACTGACCGAGGAGCAGCGGAAGAAGCTCGACTCCGTCAACTGACGCCACGCACTCCCGCCGCGTGCCCCGCGCCTCGTCCGAGACGCGGGGCACGCGGCCGTCCTACGGCGTCTGCTCGCTGTTGTCCTCGACGGGCCGGTCGATCCACTCGTTCCAGCCCAGCGGCCGGTCGTAGCCGGGCCGGCCGACGCTGCCGCTCGTACGGAACGGCTTGCCGTCGTCGTCGATCCGGACCGTGCCGCGCTGTTTGCCGCTGGACCAGTCCAGTTCGATGTACCAGCTCACATCGTGCGCCTGGGCGCTCGCCATCACGTAGAAGACCTCGGGGTCGGACTCGCTGACCTTGTACGGGAAGTCCCGCTGGCCGGCGACGGGGGTGAGGTCGGGGCGCGGGGAGTCGAGGTCCACGGCGAAGGACTTGGTCTCCACCTCACCGCCGCAGCCGACGCCCATGCTGTAGTCGTTCCAGGGGAGCGGCGCGCCCTTCTTCTCGACGCGGACGTGGAGGGCCTCCAGGACGACGGTCTGCTTCCCGGTGCCCTGCACGGTCAGCGCGAGGAGGTGGTCGCCGCCGGTCACGCCGCCGAGCGAGGCCACCCAGCCGGGCGCCTCCGCCTCGATGGGCGGCGGGGGGACCTGCGCGGGCTCCCGGTCCAGCAGGTAGTGCTGGCTGCACGGGTGTTCCCACTTGTACGGGTTCGCGGCGACGGTCGGCGCGGTGGCCTCCCCTTGGCCCCCGCCCGTTCCCGTACCCGCGCCGTTGCCCGTACTGTTCGGCGCCGACGGCGTCGGGGTGGGGCTGCCGCTCTTGCCCGATACCGACGGCGTCGGGGTCTTGGCGGCGGCGCCGGTCTCCGGGCGCTCGGAGACGGACGAGGAGCCCGTGGTCTCCCGCTTGTCGTCGCCGTCCGCGCCGCTGGGGACGTTCAGCACGAGGGCCACCGTGACGACGGCCGCGACGACGGCGGCACCGGCGATCGCGACGGTACGCCGACGCCACCCGCGCCGGGGGCGGGGCTCGGCGTCGGGCGCGGGGGCCGGGCCGCTGACGACCAGCTCGTTGTCGTCGGAAACCTCCGATTCCGCGCCCTCGGCCTTGGCTTCCACCTGAGGCGCCGGTGCGGGCGCGGGCTCCGGTTCCGGCGCGGCTGCGGCTGCGGGTGCCGGTGCGGCTTCGGGCGCCGACCCCTTGCGCTGGCGCGTCACGTCCGCGTGCACCCAGAGCCGGTGCAGCTCGACGAGCTCGTCCGGCGTCGCCTTGCAGAGCCGCGCGAAGCGCTCCACGGGCGCGTAGTCCGTCGGCACGGCCTCCCCGGTGACGTACCGATGGAGGGTGGAACCGCTCATGTGCAGTCGCTTCCCCATCGAGCCGTAGCTCAGTCCCGAGCGCTCCTTGAGCCGTCCCAGAAGCGTCGCGAACTCGTCCCCGACCACCGTTTCATCCTCTCCCGCATCCCGCCCCCGCATCCCAGGGAGCGACATCCCCCCAGGTCAACGGCGCGACTTCGTCCCAGTGTCCCGTACCACCCGGCGGTTGTGGCGGGCGGGACGGATCTTCGCACAAGCTCTGGTCATCCAAGCACGCCGCAGCGGCCCGGCCGCCGGCCGGCACCGCGAACCAGCCACCTCCAGGGGGACCCACCATGTCCGGACGCCTCACCCGAACCCGCCTGCTCGCCGCGACGACGGTCGCGATCGCCGCACTCTCGCTGACCGCGTGTGGTGACACGGACGCCACTTCCGCACGGAGCCACGGCACCGCCGACTCGGCCTCCTCCACCGCCACCTCCACCCCCACCGCGAGCCCCTCCGCGTCGCAGCCCGCCACGCAGCCGCCGAGCACGAGCCCGACGGCGCAGCCGGCGAAGAGCACGCCGAAGAAGTCCGGCGGCAAGGAGAACGGCGGCCAGGGCGAGGCGAAGGGCTCCTCCGGCGGGGGCGGCGAATCCAGGAACCCGCAGTGCGGCACCGGCACGACCAAGACCATCGCCACGCCGGTCTCCCGCCCGCTGAACCACCTGCTGATCACCGTCACCAACACCGGCACGAAGTACTGCGACCTCCTCGGCCACCCGGTCGCCCGCTTCGGCGAGGCCCAGTCCGTGCCCCCGGTGGACGAGTCCACGCACCCCCAGGCGGTCGTCACGCTCGCCCCGGGCGAGTCCGGCTACGCGGGTGTCCGCCTTTCGGCCGCGGACGGCAGCGGTACGCACGGCTACACGACCAAGAGCCTGACGGTCGCCTTCAAGAACGGCACGGTCGCGAACCCCTCGCTCCCCGGCAAGGGCGTGTACGTCGACTCCTCGCTCCAGGTGACGTACTGGCAGCAGCAGATGGGCGACGCCCTCAACTGACGGCCGGGAGCCCGCCCCGCCCGTGCCCCGTGGGCACCGGCCGTCCGCTGTGGGACGGCCGGGCCCGGGGCTCAGGTGCCCTGCAGTTCCGTCGGAGGGCGGAAGCGGTTGATGGCGTCGATGTGCTTCGCGCGCATCTCCGGGTCGCGCACGCCCAGGCCCTCGTCGGGGGCGAGGCCGAGGACGCCGACCTTGCCCTGGTGGAGGTTGCGGTGGACGTCGTAGGCCGCCTGGCCGGTCTCCTCCAGGGAGTAGGTCCTGGAGAGGGTGGGGTGGATCTTGCCCTTGGACACCAGGCGGTTGGCCTCCCACGCCTCGCGGTAGTTGGCGAAGTGCGAGCCGACGATCCGCTTCAGCGACATCCACAGGTAGCGGTTGTCGTACTCGTGGTGGTAGCCCGAGGTCGAGGCGCAGGTGACGATCGTGCCGCCCTTCCGGGCGACGTAGACCGAGGCGCCGAAGGTCTCACGGCCCGGGTGCTCGAAGACGATGTCCACGTCCTCGCCGCCCGTGAGTTCGCGGATGCGCTTGCCGAGGCGCTTCCACTCCTTCGGGTCCTGGGTGCGCTCGTCCTTCCAGAACCGGTACCCCTCGGCGTTGCGGTCGATGACCGCCTCCGCGCCCATCGCCCGGCAGATCTCCGCCTTCTCGGGGGAGGAGACGACACAGACCGGGTTGGCGCCGCCGGCCAGGGCGAACTGGGTGGCGTACGAACCGAGTCCGCCGCTCGCGCCCCAGATCAGGACGTTGTCGCCCTGCTTCATGCCGGCGCCGTTGCGGGAGACCAGCTGGCGGTACGCGGTGGAGTTGACCAGGCCGAGAGAGGCGGCCTCCTCCCAGGTCAGGTGCCTGGGCTTGGGCATCAGCTGGTTGGACTTGACGAGCGCGATCTCGGCCAGACCGCCGAAGTTGGTCTCGAAGCCCCAGATGCGCTGCTGGGGGTCGAGCATCGTGTCGTTGTGCCCGTCCGGCGACTCCAGCTCGACCGAGAGGCAGTGGGCGACGACCTCGTCGCCCGGCCGCCAGGCGTTCACGCCGGGGCCGGTGCGCAGCACGACGCCCGCGAGGTCGGAGCCGAGGACGTGGTACGGCAGGTCGTGGCGCCGGCCCTGCGGTTGCTGCCTGCCGTAGCGCTCCAGGAAGCCGAAGGTGGGCAGGGGTTCGAAGATCGAGCTCCACACGGTGTTGTAGTTGATCGAACTGGCCATCACCGCCACCAGCGCCTCGCCGGGTCCCAGTTCGGGCACCGGCACCTCGTCCAGGTGGAGGGACTTGCGCGGGTCCTTGTCCGCGGAGTCCATGCCCGCGAACATCTCGGCCTCGTCCTTGCGGACGACGACTCCCCGATAGCTCTCGGGGATCGGCAGCGCGCGGATGTCGTCGGCGGTCGCCTCCCCGGAGAGGATGGCGCCGGCAAGGTCCTTCACGTGTTTCTCCTCGTCTGGGTTGTGCTGTGGAGCAGGACGATCGAGGTGCCGAGCAGTCCGTCGCGCACGCTCCAGCGGCCGGCCATCCGGCGCCCCGTCGGCCAGGGGCCTTCGACGAGGAGCTCGGCGTGGAAGCCGCCCGCGGTGCCGGTCCGGCTGTCGCCCTCGACGTCGAAGGTGATCGTCGCGTCCTCGAAGGAGAGGAACCGCTCGGTCAGCGGGAACCAGGCCTTGTACACGGACTCCTTCGCGCTGAACAGCAGCCTGTCCCAGCACACGCCCGGGTTCGTGCGCCCCAGCGCGTGGACGGCCGCGCTCTCCTTCGGGAACGCGATGGCCTCCAGGACGCCGTCCGGGAGGGGTTCGTTCGGTTCGGCGTCGATGCCGATGGTCAGGGCCTCCCCGGCGCGGGCCACCGCCGCGGCGCGGTAGCCGACGCAGTGCGTCATGCTCCCGACGACGCCCGCCGGCCACCGCGGCGCACCGCGCTGCCCCGGCAGGATCGGTACGGAGGGGATGCCCAGGCCCGCCAGCGCCTTGCGGGCGCAGGCGCGGGTCGTGGTGAACTCCCGCCGACGGGTGTCGACGGCGAGGGCGATGTGCTCTTCCTCTTCCGGGTGGAGCGGCTCGTGCGTCAGGTCGGTGCGGGAGTCCGCGTACCGCACGCCGGCCGGGAGTATGTCGCCGATCATCCGCGCGCCTCCTCCTGGAGCACCGGGCGCAGCAGCGTCTTCGGCAGGCCCCGTCTGCCCCACTCGCGGGGGTATCCGAGCGAGACCTCCATGAAGGGCACCCCGTCGTAGGTGGTGTCGCGGGGGATGTGCAGGTGTCCGTAGACCGCGGCCGCGGTACGGAACCTGCGGTGCCAGTCGGCGGTCAGCTCGGTGCCGCACCACTGGGCGAACTCGGGGAACCACAGCACCGACGTGGGCTCCCGTACGAGCGGGAAGTGGTTCACCAGGACGAGGGGGATCTCCGGGTCGCACGCGGCGAGCCGCTCCTCGGTGGCGCCGACGCGGGCGCGGCACCAGGCCTCGCGGCTCGGGTAGGGGTCCGGGTGCAGCAGGAACTCGTCGCTGCAGACCACGCCGGCGTCGTAGGCGCGGGCCAGCGCCTGTTCCTGGGTGAGTCCGGGTGCGCGGAAGGTGTAGTCGTACAGCAGGAACAGCGGGGCCACCGTCACCGGGCCACCGGCTCCCCGCCAGACCGGGTACGGGTCCTCGGGGGTGTGCACGCCGACGCTGCGGCAGAAGGCGACCAGGTGGTCGTAGCGTGCCTGGCCGCGCAGTTGGACCGGGTCCGACGGGTGGGTCCACAGCTCGTGGTTGCCCGGCGCCCACACCACCTCGGCGAACCGGTCGCGCAGCAGGGTCAGGGCCCACTCGATGTCCGTGGTCAGCTCGCCGACGTCGCCGGCGATGAGCAGCCAGTCGCCGTCGTTCTCCGGCTTCATGTCCTCGACGATGCGGCGGTTCTCGGCGTGGGAGACGTGCAGGTCGCTCACGGCGAGCAGTCGGCCGGACCCGCCGGGCCGTTCGGTCTCTCGGTCTGTCATGGGTCTCACACCTGGGCTTCCGCTCGCGGGGCGAGCTTGCGCAGATACTCCTTGATCTGGGCGTTGACGGCGCGGTGCTGCGGCACGAGGTAGAAGTGGCCGCCGGGGTGGACGAGGAGTTCGAAGGCGCCGGTGGTCTCCTCGTCCCAGCTCCGCGCCTCGTCGAGCGTGACCCGCGGGTCGGCGTCACCGGTCATCACGACGACGGGGCAGCTCAGCCGCTGTCCCGGGCCGCGTCGGTAGGTCTCCACGAGCCGGTAGTCGGCGCGGATCGCCGGCAGGATCATCTGCAGCATCTCCGGGTCGTCGAGGAGGGTGAGGTCGGTGCCGTTGAGCTTCTTCATCTCCTCGACAAGACCGGCGTCGTCGCGCTGGTGGACCACTTCGGTACGGACCCGGGACGGGCCGCGGCGGCCGGAGGCGAAGAGGACGGCGGGCGGACGCCCGGCGGCCTCGAGACGGCGGGCGAGTTCGAAGCCGACGACGGCGCCCATGCTGTGCCCGAACAGGGCCAGGGGGGTGTCGTCGTGGGGGTCGAGGACGCGGAACAGCTCGTCCGCGAGGGCCTCGAGGGAGTCGGCGGCGGGCTCCGCCCGCCGGTCCTGACGGCCGGGGTACTGCACCGCGAGGACGTCGACCTCGGGCCCCAGCGCCGCCGAGACGGGGAAGAAGAAGCTCGCGGAGCCTCCCGCGTGCGGCAGACAGAGAAGGCGCGTTGCGCCGGGCGACGTCGGATGGAAGCTCCGCATCCACAGCTTGTGTTCGTCGCTGGACCGGTTCGCCATCAGTTCCCCTTGTTTCCACACATGCGGTCGGATCGAACGGTACGGAGGGCGGGACGGCTCCCGCTCTCCGTACCGGTGCGGTGCCGGCCGGTCTCGTACCGGCCGGCACCGCGGTGGCGCGGACGTCGGCTCAGACGTCCACGGTCACGTCGTAGTTGGTCAGCCACCTGTTGAGCCAGAGAGCCATCTCCAGGCCGCCGCGATCGTGCGGGAGGCTGACGTCGTCCAGCTCGCGGTTGAGGACCCGGGTGACCCTGGTGGTGTTCAGGAGCGGTCGCACCGGGGCGTCCGGGTCGGCGAGCACTTCGCGCAGCTCGGCGCGGAGCGCCTGCTCGTACCGGGTGTCCTGGGTGGCGGGGAACGGCGTCTTCGTGCGCTCCAGAATGGAGGTCGGCAGCACGTCGCGGGCGGCGGCGCGCAGCAGGCTCTTCTCCCTGCCGTCGAAGGACTTCATCGCCCAGGGCACGTTGAACACGTAGTCCATCAGCCGGTGGTCGCAGAACGGGACGCGGACCTCCAGGCCGACGGCCATGCTCATCCGGTCCTTGCGGTCGAGGACCGCCTGCATGAACCGGGTGATGTTGAGGTACGTGACCTCGCGCATCCGCCGGTCGACGGCGCTCTCGCCGGGCAGCACCGGCACCTCGGCGACGGCCTCGGCGTAGCGGTCCTGGCGGTAGCCCTCCAGGTCCAGCTTGGCCAGCAGGCCCTGGTCGATCAGCGAGCTGCCGCCGAAGATGCGCGCCGAGCCGGGGGTGAGCCACGGGAAGGTGGGCGCGTTGACCGCCTCGTCCCGCATGTACCACCGGTAGCCGCCGAACAGTTCGTCGGCGGACTCGCCGGAGAGGACCACGGTCGCCCGCTTCCGGATCTCCCGGCACAGCAGGTACAGCGACGGCCACAGGTCGCCCCAGTACCCGGGCGGCAGGTCGGTGGCGGCGAGGATCGCCGCCCGTACCTCCGGGTCGGCCAGCTCCGCGCTGTCGAGGAGCACCTCACGGTGGTCGGTCCCCACCTGGGCGACGAAGTCGCGCACGTACGGCGCGTCGGCCGTGCCGCGCACCGCGTCGGGCTCGAACTGGTCGGCCGCGCCCTGGAAGTCCACCGAGTACGACCGCACCGGGCCGCGGCCCTCGGCGGTGAGCGCGCGGTGGGCGAGCGCGGTGATCGCCGACGAGTCCAGGCCGCCGGAGAGCAGGGTGGCGACCGGGACGTCCGCGACGAGCTGGCGGGACACGATGTCCTCCAGCAGGCCGCGGACCGTGCCGATGGTGGTGTCGAGGTCGTCGGTGTGCTCGCGGGCGGTGAGCTGCCAGTACCTCGTCTTCGTCAGACCGCCCTCGGTCACCCGCACGATCTGGCCGGGCCGGACCTCGGAGAGGTCGGCGAACGGGGTGATCTCCGGGGTCTTGACCATGTCGAGTATCTCGGCGAGGCCCTGGGCGTCGACACGGCGCGGCACGGCGCGGTTGGCGAGGACGGCCTTGGGCTCCGAGCCGAACAGGACGCCGTTCGCGGTGCGCGCGTAGTACAGCGGCTTGACGCCGATCGGGTCGCGTACGAGCAGCAGTTCGCGGGTGGCCGCGTCCCACAGCCCGATGGCGAACATGCCGTTGAGCCGGGCGGCGAAGTCCATGCCCCACTGGAGGTACGCGGTGAGCACGACCTCCGTGTCGCTGCGGGTGCGGAACTCGTGCCCCAGCGCCGCCAGTTCCTCGCGGAGCTCCTGGTAGTTGTAGATCTCACCGCAGAAAGTCAGCGCGGCGAGCGTCCTGCCCTCGCGCTCGGCGACCATGGGCTGCGCCCCGCCCGCCGGGTCGATGATGGAGAGCCTTCGGTGGCCGAACGCGACCGGTCCGTCGATCCAGACCCCTTCCGCGTCCGGGCCTCGGCAGCCCATGGTGTCGGTCATCGCCTGCACGACCGAGCGGTGCCGGGCGAGTTCCTCGCCGTGCGCCACCCATCCGGTGATCCCGCACATCCCCGTGTCCTCCTCAAACGCCGCTGAGGGCGGTGTTGACGCGGTCGAGCAGCTGGCGGGGGGTCCTCGCCTCGCTGACCACGTTCTCGCCGAGCTCGATGCCGTTCTTGCGCTCGATCCGCCGGACGGCGTTGAGCGTGGTCAGCGAGTCGAAGCCGAGCGCGGCGAACGTCAGGTCCGACGGGTCGCCCTCCGGCTCGACCGGGTCCTGGTCGCCGATGCTGCGGTTGAACACGTCGATCAGGTCCTGGATGGTCATTTCCGCCATAGCGCTTTCCTTTGTGGTGTCGTGTGCTGGGTCGTCGGTCAGACGGTGAGGAGCGTGCAGTACCAGTGCATGCCGATGGAGATGCCGGCGAGGGCGACCACGTCGCCCTCGACGAGGTCCCCGCGCTCCAGGTAGGTGTCGAGGCAGATGAGCTGGTCGGCCCCGCCGCAGTGGCCGAGGTCGGCGCCGAGCGCGGCGTTGGTGCGCTCCAGCGGTACGCCGACGGCCTTGGCGATGTCCGCCAGGCTGTCCTGGTTGTCGTTGAGGAAGAGGAACTTCGCCACCTGGCCGGTGTCCACGCCCGCGCGGTCGCAGGCGCGCTCGTAGACCGTGCGCACCCGGCTGTTGAGGGTGCGGACGAACTTCGCCAGGTGCTCGGGCTCGCGGCGGAAGTGCCGGTACACGAGGGCGAGCGGGTCGACGTCGAGGTTGGCGGTGCCCTCGGGCGGGAAGGGCGCGGCGGCGCCGCCGTACTCGACGCGGTAGAAGTCGTTGTACGTCGGGTCGGTGATCTGCTCGGTGGCGAGCCACCGCAGCCTGCCGTGACCCCGGCGCAGCACGGCGGCCGCCGCTCCGTCGCTGGAGAGGAGGGTGTTGCTGCGCATGCGGTTGGTGTGCGCCTCGCTCGCCTGGTTCACGGCGACGAGCAGCACGGTGTCGACGTCCTCGCGGGTGGCGAACGTGCCGGCGATGTGCTGGAAGGCGGTCACGCCGGACGCGCAGCCCTGGGTGAGCAGCAGCGTGGGCGAGGCGGTGGCGCCGATCTCCCGCGCGAGCGCGGTGGAGGCGTCCCACAGCAGGTAGTCGGGCACGCTGCTGTCCGCGACCACGACGAGGTCGAGGTCCCTCGGGTCGACGCCCGCCTTGGCGAGCGCCTTGGTGGCGGCGCGGGCGGCGAGCGCGGTGGGCGTGGTGCCTTCCGGCGAGCGGTGGAAGGTGCGGTAGCCCCAGAGCAGGACCCGGTCGGGGTCGTCGACGTAGTCGGCCGCGGTGGCGGCGACGTCCCTCGGGTCGCCGAGGGCGTGCGCGAGGCCGAGGATCCCGAAGTCGGCGGGAGGCATGGTCGGTCGGTACTCCTTCATCGTGGGCTGCTCAGCGGGGGAACACGCCGTCGGCGACCCAGCCGCCGTCGAAGCGCAGGGTGGTGGCGGTCATGTACGCGTATCGGTCGCCGGTGAGGTCGAGGACGAGGTCGGCGACCTCACCGGGCGTGGCGAGCCGGCCCAGCGGGGTACGGGCGGCGATGGCGGCCTCGTCGAGGTTGCCGTTCTCGAAGCCCTTCTCCACCAGCGGCGTCCGCACATAGGCGGGGCTGACGGCCAGGACGCGCACCCCGTGCTCGGCCCACTCCACGCCGAGCACCTCGGTGAGCATCACGACGCCCGCCTTGGAGGCGCAGTAGGCGGCGCGGCCGGGGACGGCGCGGTGCGCCATGACGGAGGCGACGTTCACGACGAGTCCGCCGCGCGCGGCGAGCGCCGGGAACAGGGCCTGGGCGCAGTAGAACGTGCCGCTGAGGTTGACCCCGAGGACGCGCTCCCAGGTCTGCGGCCGCAGCTCGGCCGAGGGCGCGATGGCGCCCACGCCCGCGCTGTTGACGAGGAGGTCGGCCTCGGGCACGGCCTCGGCGGCGGCGTGCACGTCCTCGGCGTCGCGGACGTCGACGGTGTGCCAGTCGATGCCGGTCCCGGTGCCCGGCCGGCGGTCCCAGCCGGTGACCGCCCAGCCCGCCCTGACCAGCCGTTCGGCGACGGCCGCGCCGATCCCGCTGGCCGCACCCGTCACCACTGCTCGGCGCTGCTCGCTCACGCCCGCCCCTTCCAGTTGCGGTAGACCTCGTCGATGGAGGCGCTGACGGTGGCCATGGCCGCCTCGTAGGCGGCTGCCACGGTGTCGCCGCCGGGCGGCGCGAGGCCGAGCGCGCCCAGGTCGGGGGCGCGGCCCTCGGCCCAGAGGGCGGCGGCGGCCCAGCGCAGCTGGTCGAGTTGCGGCCGGGTCGTGGACCCGGCGCCGACCGCCGCGTGGGGCCGGTCGGAGAGCGTGGCCGAGACGAAGCGGAGGAGGCTTCCGCAGCCGACCTGGACGAACACGCGGGCGCCGTCCTCGTACAGGCGCTCCACCACCGACCGGAAGAGGACGGGTTCGAGCAGGTGCCGTTCGAGGAGTGCGCGTAACGCCGCCTCGTCGTCCGGGTAGGGGCTGACGGTGGTCGCGGACCAGACGGGCACGGTCGGCCGTTCCAGCGGGATCCGGTCGAACACCTCGGCGAAGCCGGGCAGGTACGGGGCCAGCATCGGTGTGTGGAACCCCGAGCGGAACGGCAGCACCCGGCGCGGGACCGCCGGGTCGGCGATCCGGTCCAGGCAGCGCTCCACGGCGTCCTCGTCCCCGCAGAGCACGCTCTGGTCGGGGGCGTTGTCGTGGGAGAGCACCACGCGGGGCTCGCCCTCGGCGAGCCGGGCGGCCGCCGCCGCGGGCAGGCCGACGGCGGCGAAGACCACGTCCGGCACGGGCGAGGTGCCCATGTCGCCGGCCATCGCCTCGAAGGCCCGCGCGGGGAACGTGCCCGCGGCGAACAGGGCGCTCCACTCCCCCGCGCTGTGGCCGGCCACGGCGTCGGGGGTGATGCCGACGCGGCGCAGCGCGGTGTCGAGGACCCGGTTCAGCCGCAGCGCGGCCTGGGTGCGCGCGCCGAGGGAGTCGTCGTCGGCGGTCGTCGGTTCGGCGGGCAGGCCGAACCAGCCCCGGACGTCGTCGGGGGCCGGACCGGTACGGGCGTCGAGGCCGGGGAAGAGGAACACGACGCCGCCCCCGAGCCCGGGGCCCGGGGTGAACCAGAGGTCGTTGCCGCCGCGCCAGGGCTCGCCCCGGGCGACGAGCAGGGCCGCCTGCTCCACGCGCTCGGGCGTGGGGTCGAACACGGCGACGCGGCAGGGGCCGGTGCCGGCGGGGCGGCCTGAGCGCAGCGCGTCGAGCAGCTCGGCGGGCGTGCGCGCGGCGGCGAGGAGCACGTCCGTCACGGTCGCCCCCGAAACGCCGGGAGGAGTACGTCAGTCAAGGTCGCCCCCGAACGCGGTGGGGTCGCCCACGGCGTGCAGCACCTGGAGGTCGCGGCCGAACGCCAGCTCGCGCAGGAAGGCCTCCACGCCCTCGTCCGGGTCGATCAGGCCGATGCCGCTCCGCACGTACGCGCGCTCCAGCTCGGGGGTGACCATGCCGCCCGCGTCGGCGGCCCACGGGCCCCAGTCCAGGGCGAGCACCCGGTCGGCGACCCGCCCCGACCACTGGCGGGCCAGGGTGTCCAGGGCGTCGTTGGCGGCGGCGTAGTCGCTCTGGCCCCGGTTGCCCAGGACGCCCGCGATGCTGCCGAACAGCACCAGATGACGCAGCCCGGGCCGCAGGTGCTCGGCCAGCGTGCGGGCGCCGGTGACCTTGGTCCCGAAGACCTCGGCGAACGACTCCGGAGACTTGTCGGGCAGCGTCTGGTCGCGGACGACCCCCGCCGCGTGCACCACGGTGTCGAGGCGTCCGTGCCGGGCGTACACGTCGTCGAGGACGGCGCGCAGCCGCTCCGGGTCCGTCACGTCAGCACGGTGATGGCGCACCGACGCGGCCGTCCCGGCGAGGGCGTCCAGAGAGAGTCGGACCTCGCGGGAGGCTCCGTACGCGCGCACCTCGCGCTCGATGTCGGCCGGGGTGCGCCCGCCCTCGGCGATCAGACGGGTACGCAGGGCGGCCTCGTCCAGGGCGGCGTCGGCGGCGGGTTCGCTGCGGCCGATCAACTCGATGTGGCAGCCGGTGCGTTCGGCCAGGGCGGCCGCGAGGCGGGCGGTGATGCCACGGGCGCCGCCCGTCAGCAGGACGACGCTGTCGCGGTCCAGTCCGAGGTCCGCGGCCGTGACGCGCGCGGGCGGCGCGGAGGACAGTTCGGCGGCGGTGGTGCGCCAGAGGGCGCGGCGGCCTTCGAGGTGACCGACGGACGGCTGGGGCGCGTCGAGTTCGTCCGCCAGCGCCCGCGCCGCCTCGGCGGGCGAGCGGCCACCGGGCAGGTCGACCGCGACCACGGCGAGGCCGGGGTACTCGCGGGAGAGCGCACGGGCGAAGCCGTGCAGGCCCGCGCCCGCGGGTCCTTCGTCGTGGCAGGTGGCGAGGAGCAGGGTGCGTACGCCCGCCAGGACCGCCGCGCGCACGGCGGCGAAGCGGGCGGGCAGGACGGGGTCGCCGCCGTCGAGCGCGTCGAGACTCAGGAAGGTGTCGCAGTCGGCCGGGTCGTCCACGACCTCGGCGCCGCGCTCCTTCAGTAACAGGGCCAGTTCGGCGGCGACCTCGCCGCCTCCGCTGATCGCGGCGCGCTCGACCCGCCACTCCCCCGGAACGAGCGGCGTCGGCACGAGCTCGACCACGTGGCGAAGGGTGCGGGCGTCGGCGCGGGTGCCGGTGTCGCCGTCGGTACGGGCGGCCAGCCAGTCGGTCATCTCCCGGATGGTGCGCAGGTCGGAGAGGGCGCCCACGGAGTCGGCGTGCGGGGTGCCGCCGAGAAGGGTGGCGGCTATCTCCGTGCGCTTGAGCGAGTCGATGCCGAGCGCGGCCTCCAGGTCCAGGTCCTGGTCGAGCATGTCGGCCGGGTACCCGGTGCGCCGCGCGATCAGTTCCAGGACGGTCGGCGCGGAGGCCGACTCGGTGGGGGGCTTCACCACCGCGGGAGCAGGAGCGGGTGCGGGAGCGGGTGCGGGAGCGGGTGCGGGAGTGCTCGTGGTGGCTTCGCCGCCGAGGTAGCGGAGCATGACCTCCTGCTGGGCGGCGACGATGCGCTGGGTGCCCCGCAGGAACTCGATGACGGTCTCGTCCCGTTCGCCACCCGTGGTGGTGAGCGCGACAGGCGGTTCGACGGGCCGCAGGCCGCCGGGGACGGGCTCGCCGTCCGCCGTACGGACCAGGTGGCCGTCCACCGTCCACCGCACCGGAGCCGATGGTTCCGGCGCCTCTGTACGGTCCCCTGTCAGCGCCTCCGGCCGCACCGGTACCCCGCGCACGGCGAGGGCGGCGAGGGTGCCGAGCAGGTGGGGCAGGCCGGGGCGGCCGGGCGCCTCCACGGACAGGGCCGTGTGCGGGCGGTCGCCGAGGACGGCGCCGACCAGGCGGGTCAGGACCGTGCCCGGCCCGGCCTCCACGAAGACGCGGGCCCCGGCGGCGTACATCCGCTCGATCTGTTCAGCGAACCGGACGGGCCTCGCGAGGGCGCCGGCCAGCAGCGCCCGTGCGGCGTCCGGTTCGGCCGGGTACGGCTCGGCGGTGGCCCCGGACCACACGGGCACCTCGGGCGCGCGGAACTCCTGGGCCGCCAGCGCCTCGGCGAACGCCTCGACGGCGGGCTCCATCCGGGGGCTGTGGAACGCGGCGGCGACCGGCAGCCGCTTGGCCGTGAGCCCTGCGGTACGGAGCGCGGTGACGGCGGCGTCGATCCCGGCTGCGGACCCGGCGAGCACCACCTGGTCCGGAGCGTTGTGGTTGGCGAGGACCACGTCCTCGGCCAGGCCGTGCTCGGTGAGCAGGGCGGCGACCGCGTCGGCGGGCGCGGCGACGGCGGCCATCGCGCCCGCGTCCGTACCGGCGGCGGCGTGCATGGCCTGGGCGCGGGCGCCGCTCAGCGGCAGCACGGCGTCCTCGGGAAGCACGCCCGCGGCGGCGAGGGCGACGAGCTCGCCGTAGCTGTGACCGCCGAGGAGGTCGGCCTCGACGCCGCAGGCGCGCAGCAGGTCGAGCGCGGCCAGGCCGCCGATGCCGAGGGCGGGTTGCGCGAGTCGGGTGTCGACCAGGCGCGGGGCGTCACCGTCGAAGACGCCGGACGGGAACACCGCGTCGGCCAGGGCCGGATCGGCGCTCAGGAACCGGTGCAGGCGGGGAGAGGCCAGGAACAGGTCGGCGAGCATCCCCGGCCGCTGGCTGCCCTGCCCGGGGACGAGCAGCGCGACGGGCCGGCGGGTGCCGTCGCCGACGTGGACGCCGTGCTCGGGCGCGTCCTGGAGGCGCAGCGCCAGGTCGATCTGTTCGCGGAGGCCGGCCGCGTCCTCGGCGACGATCGCGACCCGTGTCGGGCCGGTCCCGGTGACGGCGGCCAGGTCGCGGAGCGCGGCGCCGTCGGCGTGCCGGTCGGCGAGTGCGCCCAGGGAGGCGCGTACCTCGTCCTCGGTGCCCCGGAACCGCAGCAGCCGGGGCTGCGAGGCGGCGGGCGCGGGGGCGTTCGTGCGCGGCTCGGCGGCGGCGACGACCGCGTGGTAGTTGACGCCGCCGAACCCGAACGCGCTGACCCCCGCGACCCGTTCGGTGTCGGTCCACGGGCGGGCGGCGGTGTCGAAGGCGAAGGGGCTGGTCGCGGCGGACCAGGCGGCGTTGGGGGCCTTCACGTGCCGCGTCGGCGGCCGTACGCCGGTGTGCACGGCGAGCACCGCCTTGATCAGTCCGGCCATGCCCGCCGCGCACTTGGCGTGGCCGATGAGCGACTTCACCGAACCCAGAGAGCACGCGCCGGGTTCGGCGCCGGCCTCGCCGAACACGCCCGTGAGCGTCTCCAGTTCGGTCCGGTCGCCCAGGACCGTGCCGGTGCCGTGCGCCTCCACGAGGCCGACCTCGCGCGGCGAGATCCCGGCGGTGGCGTAGGCGCGCTCCAGCGCGCGCCGCTGGCCCTCGGGGCGGGGCGCGGTCAGGCCGAGCCCGCGCCCGTCGCTGGCCGCGCCGACGCCCTTGACCACGGCGTAGACGCGGTCGCCGTCCCGCTCGGCGTCCTCGAGACGCTTCAGGACGAGGCAGGCCACGCCCTCGGCGAGCACGATGCCGTCGGCGGACGCGTCGAAGGGACGGCAGCGTCCCGTCGGCGAGAGCGCCTTCACCGAGCCGAACATCAGGTAGTCGTGCAGGCCGTTGTGCGTGTCGACGGCCCCGCACAGGACCATGTCGCTGGTGCCCGCGAGGAGTTCCTTGCAGGCCTGGTCGAGCGCGGCGAGCGAGGACGCGCACGCGGCGTCGACGGTGTAGTTCGGTCCGCCGAGGTCCAGGCGGTTGGCGACCCGTCCCGCGATCACGTTGGCCAGCGTGCCGGGGAACGAGTCTTCGGTGAGGTGCGGCAGCCGCGCGTCGAGCTCGGCGGGCAGCTCGTCGAGGTGCAGCGGCAGCAGGGACCGCATCGCGTACGCGGAGGCGAGGTCGGCGCCCGCCTCCGCGGCGAAGACGACGGACGTCGCCTCCCGGTCGAAGGGCCGGTCGGCGTAGCCCGCGTCCGCGAGGGCCCGGGTGGCGGTCTCCAGGGCGAGGAGCTGGGCGGGCTCGATGGCGCCGAGCGAGGCCGGCGGCACGCCGTGGCTCAGCGCGTCGAAGGGCAGGGGTGGCAGGAACCCGCCCCACTTCGACGGCGACCGCTCCCCCGACGGGGCCTCGGCGCCCGCCCAGTGGCGATCGGTCGGCCAGCGCTCCGCGTCGACCTCGGTGACCGAGTCGACGCCGGCGACGACGTTCGCCCAGTACTGGGCGAGGTCGGGCGCGCCGGGGAAGGCGCAGGCCATGCCGACGACCGCGACGTCGAAGGATCGGGCGCTCATCGGGTCAGTTCCTCCCGGCGACGGAGAACAACGGGAAGTACCCGTCGAGGTCGTCGCGGCTGTAGGCCTCGGCCAGTTCGGGTATCCGGTCGAACGGCGTGACCGGTCCGTCGGCGATGTCGGGCAGCCAGCCCGTCTCCTGCATCACGTCCCGGATGCGGGCGCCGTCCTGGAACCGCCACGCGTGCGTGTGGACGTGGATGTGCCGGGTGATGCACTCGGTGGCGCGCAGGTTCCACAGCCGCATGCCGGTCTTCCAGCCCACGGTGGACACCACGCCCTCGCGGGCCAGGCTCTTCAGCGTGGCGCGGTGGAGGCCGCCGCCGAGGTTGTCCAGGAAGACCGAGACGCCGAGGCCGCCGGAGAGTTCGCCGACGATCTCCAGGAACCGTGCCTCGGAGGCGCGGTAGCGGTCCATCGCGCCGGGCTCGCCGGACTCCTTGGCCCAGGTGTAGTCCAGGTCCGGGAACTCCCGGCGGTCGACCGGGATCGCCCCCGAGGCGGCGATGTCCTTGAGCCTGCTGTCCCGGCCGGACACCATCGCCGTACGGAATCCCTCGCGGCGGGCCAGTTCCAGTTCGGCGTAGACCACGCCGCCGCCCCAGCCGAGCACGAGCGGCTGCTCGTCCCAGGCGTCGTCGACCTGGCTCCGCCAGCAGCGGCTGGTGACCCGCCAGTTGTCCCAGGCGGTGAAGTAGCGCGCGAACGGAGCCCAGCGCTCCACGGGGTACCGGCCGTCCTCGGGCAGCGGTACGAGCCGGTCGGCGGGCACGACCATGCGCTCGGCGAGCAGGCCGGGCGAACCGGGCGCGTCGTAGGCGGAGATGGTCTCCGCGTAGCCGTTGCGGTCGATCCGGCCGAACGGGATCCACAGGCAGTCCTGGCCCTCGCGCAGGCCGCGCACGGCGGATCCGGCGGAGAGCACGCGCACCACGCCGCAGGTGCCGACGGTGATCCGCTCCTCGCCGCGCTGGCGGACGATGTCGACGGGGGTGCGGGCGAGGGCGTGCTCCATGTTCGCCTCCCAGCAGCCCACGAGGGGCTCGACGAGCACCTCGTGCTCGCCCGGCGACGCGATCGGAACGCGGGTGAGGGTCAACTCACCGCGCACCGGCCCCTTCGAACGGTCCTCCGGGCCGGCGGGCAGAACCCATGCCTTGACTGTCTCCATCAACTCCCCCAGATGTGGGTGTATTTTGCCGTCGTCCCAAGCCGTCCCGCGTCTGAGGTCGACGCTATCAGGACAGCGGTCTTGTTGATCATCAACGGTTCCACCTCGCCACGAGGCCCTCCAACAGCTCCGCGATCCGGGCCCGTTCGGGGCCGTCGGCGGGCAGTCGGGTGATGGCCTCGTCGAGTTGACCGAGCTCTTCCAAGACGAGGACGGCCGTCGCGGCGTCCTCGTCGGCGAACTCCGCCGGTGCCTCGCCGTCGGCCGGTGCCAGTTCGGCGAGCAGGTACCGGGCCAGCTCGGCCGGGGTCGGGTGGTCGAACACCAGCGTCGGCGGCAGCCGCAGTCCGGTGACGGCGGCGATCCGGTTGCGCAGCTTCAGCGCGGCCAGCGAGTCGAACCCCTGCTCGAGGAAGCGGTGGTGGACCTGGACGTCGTCGCCGCTCGGGTGGCTGAGCACCAGCGCGGCCTCGGCGCGGACCAGATCCAGCAGGAGCGCCTCCTGCTCCACGCGCGGGCGGCCGGCGAGATCGCGTCCCAGGGTGGGCGCGGCCGCGGTCGCCGCCTGCGCGGCGGCCCGGCGTGCGGGTACGCCCGAGAGCGCGCGCAGCATCGGGGGCAGTTCGTCGGCGGCGGCCCGCAACGACCGCAGGTCCAGCGCGCTCGCCGCGACGAAGGGCTCGTCGCCCCGGCACGCCGCGTCGAAGAGCGCGAGGCCGCGCGCCTCGGTCAGCGGCACCATGCCGTTGATGACGGCCGTCTCGTCCGGGGCGACCTCGTGGCCGCTCTTGGTGGCGCGCTCGGCCCACCAGCCCCAGGCCACGGACGTCGCCGTCAGACCGTGGGCCCTGCGGTGCCGGGCCAGGGCGTCGAGGAAGGCGTTGCCCGCCGCGTAGTTGCCCTGGCCGAGGCCGCCGAGCGTGCCCGCCATCGAAGAGAACAGGACGAACGCGGCCAGGTCGAGGTGGCGGGTCAGCTCGTGCAGATGCCAGGCGGCGTCGGCCTTCGGGCGCAGCGCCGTGTCCATCCGCTCGGGGGTGAGCGCGGCGACGACGCCGTCGTCGAGGACCGAGGCGCTGTGCACGACGGCGGTCAGCGGGTGCTCGTCCGGGATCGCCGCGAGCAGCTCCGCGAGCGCCTTGCGGTCGGCGACGTCGCACGCCGCGTGGGTGACCCGGGCGCCGAGCGTGCCGAGCTCCTCGCTCAGCTCGCCCGCGCCGGGTGCGTCCTGACCGCGCCGGGAGGCCAGCACGAGGTGCCGGACGCCGTGTTCGGTCACCAGGTGGCGGGCGACCAGCGCGCCGAGGTCGCCGGACGCTCCGGTGACCAGGACGGTGCCGGCCGGGTCCCACGGCGCGGGTCCTTCCGGTTCGGCGAGGCGGGCGAGGCGCGGCACCAGGGCCGCGCCGCCGCGCAGCGCCAGCTGGGGCTCCCCGGCGGCCGACGCGGCGGGCAGCGCCCGCCACGACTCGGGCTCGCCGTCGGTGTCGACCAGGACGAACCGGTCGGGGTGCTCCGACTGGGCCGAGCGCACCAGGCCCCATGCGGCGGCGCCCGCGAGATCGGACGCCCGGTCGGCCGCCGCGCCGCGGGTGAGCACGACGAGCGGGACGGCGGCGAACCGGTCGTCGGCCAGCCACGCCTGGACGGCCGCAAGCGTGGCGTGCGCGACGGAACGCGCCTCGGCGGGCACGTCGCCCTCACCGCCCACGGCGGTGACCAGGACGGCGTCGGGGATCTCGCGCAGGGCCGCCGGGTCGACCGCGCCGTCCACGGTGTGCCCGAGGCCGCGCAACTCCTGGGCGGCGCCCAGCGGATCGGCACCGAGGACGGCCCACCGGCCGGGCTTCGCCCCGGCGTCGGTCGCGGCCAGCGGTACCCAGTCCATGCGGAACAGCGCGTCGCGGCCGATCCGCGCGGAGGCGGTGCGGTCCGCCACGGCGCCGAGCCGGACCGCGTCGACCGTGAGCACCGGGTCGCCCGCGGGGTCGGCCAGGGTGAGGGCCACGGTGTCCGGGCCCGTGCGCTCGGCGCGTACCCGCACGGCCCGCGCGCCGGTCGCGTGCAGGCGCACGCCCGACCAGGCGACGGGCGCCCGGTCGGTGTCGAGGACGGTGTGCAGGGCGGCGTCGAGGAGCACGGGGTGCAGGGCGAAGCCGTCGGCCCGTCCGGCGGCGTCGGCGTCGAGCGCCACGTCGGCGAACACGTCGTCGCCGCGCCGCCACGCGGCCCGTACGGCACGCCAGGCCGGGGCGGGACCGACGCCGACGGCGTCGAGTTCGGCGTAGAGGTCGTCGACGGGCTCGGCGCCCGTCGGCGGCCAGGGGGTCAGTGCGGCGCCGGGCGCGGTGTGGGCCACGAGCGTGCCTTCGGCGTGGCGCACCCAGGCGCCGTCGGTCCGGGCGTGCACGCCGACCGATCGGGTGCCCTCTCCGTCGGGCTCGCCGACGCGCACCTGCACGGTGACGCCGCCTTCCGCGAGCGCGAGCGGAGCGTACGCGGTCAGTTCGCCGATGCCCGCGCTGCCGACCCGGTCGGCGGCGGCGAGGACGAGATCGACGAGGACCGCCCCCGGCACCTCGCCGGGCAGCCACGGGTGTGCCGCGGCGGAGAGCCTGCCGGTGAGGACGAGCCCGCCGCCCGCGAGGTCGACCTCGGCGCCGAGCAGCGGGTGCCCGGCCGAGGCCAGTCCGGCCGCCGTCATGTCGCCGGTGCCCACCGAGGGCTCCAGCCAGTGCCGGGCACGCTGGAACGCGTACGTCGGCAGCTCGACCGTGGCCGCGCCGGTGCCCTCGAAGACGGGCCGCCAGTCGACGGTGGCGCCCGCCGTGTGGGCCTCGGCGGCGGCGCGCAGGAACTGCTCGCGGCCGCCCTCGTCCCGGCGCAGGGTGCCGAGCGCGGCGGCTCCGACGCCCGCGTCCTCCAGCGTCTGCTGGAGGGCCACGGTGAACATCGGGTGCCCGCTGACCTCCAGGAACGGTCCGTGGCCCTGCTCGGCCATGGCGCGCACGGCCTGCTCGAACTCCACGGTCCTGCGCGCGTTCTCGTACCAGTAGTGCGCGTCGAGACCCGCGGTGTCGAGCAGGCCACCGGTCACCGTGGAGTAGAACGGGATCGCCGACGAGCGGGGGGAGGTCGGCGCCAGCGTCTCGACGAGGTGGTCGCGCAGCACGTCCACGTGCGCGGTGTGGCCCGCGCCGACGATCTGCCGGACGCGGCGCACGCGGACGCCCTCGCCCTCGAGTCCGGTGAGCAGTTCCTCCAGCGCGTCGAGGTCGCCCGCGACGGTGACGGAGCGGGGGTCGTTGACCGCCGCGATGTCGAGGCGCGTCCCCCACGGCTCGAGGCGCCGGAGCGCCTCCGCCTTGGGCAGCGCGACGGCCGCCATGCCGCCGGTGCCCGCCAGGGTCAGCCACGCCTTGCCGCGGGTGGCGACGATCCGGGCCGCGTCCCGCAGGGACAGGGCGCCCGCCACGTAAGCGGCGGCGATCTCGCCCTGGCTGTGGCCGACCACCGCCGACGGGTGCACGCCGTGCGCGCGCCACAGCGCGGCGAGCGACACCATCATCGTGAACAGCGCGGGTTGTACGACGTCCACGCGGTGCAGCGGCGGCGCGCCCTCGACGTCGTGGAGCACGTCGAGGAGGTCCCATTCCACGAACTCGGCGAACGCGTCGGCGCAGGCGTGCACGCTCTCCCGGAAGACCGGGAACTCCTCCAGGAGTCCCTTGGCCATGCCGGGCCACTGGGCGCCGTGGCCGGGGAAGACGAACGCGACCCGGTCGGCGCCCGCGGCGGCGCCCTGCGCCGCCGCCGGGTGGGCGGTGGCACCGGCGACGGCGTCGAGGCCGCTCAGCAGCTCGGCCGTGTCGGCGCCGAGCACGACGGCCCGGTGGTCGAAGGCGGCGCGGCCGGCCGCGAGCGACCAGCCGACGTCCGCGGGGCGGACGTCGGGAACGGCCGCGACATGGTCACGCAGCCGCGCCGCCTGGGCGCGGAGGGCGGCTTCGGTACGACCGTGCAGCGGCCACACCACGACCGGCGCGGGCGCGTCGGCAAGGGGCTCCGGCGCCTCCGCGACAGCCGGAGCGTCCGCCTCCGGCGCCTGCGCCACGGGCGCGTCCCCCTCGGGCGCCTGTTCGATGATCACATGGGCGTTCGTGCCGGACAGGCCGAACGACGAGATGCCCGCGCGGCGCGGGCGGTCCACGGCGGGCCACTCCATCGGCTCGGTGAGCAGCGAGACGGCCCCGGTCGTCCAGTCGACCTGTGCGGTGGGCGCGTCGACGTGCAGGGTCTTCGGCAGCAGTCCGTGGCGGATGGCCTGCACCATCTTGATGACGCCCGCGGCGCCCGAAGCCGCCTGCGTGTGGCCGACGTTGGACTTCACCGAGCCGAGCCGGAGCGGCTCGGTGCGGTCGCGGCCGTACGTGGCCAGCAGCGCCTGGGCCTCGATCGGGTCGCCGAGCCGGGTGCCGGTGCCGTGCGCCTCCACGGCGTCCACGTCGGAGGGACGCAGACCGGCGTCGCCCAACGCGGCGGTGATCACGCGCTGTTGGGCCGGTCCGCTGGGCGCGGTGAGTCCGTTGGAGGCGCCGTCCTGATTGATGGCGGAGCCGCGGACGAGGGCGAGGACGCGGTGGCCCTGGGCGCGGGCCCGGGACAGCCGCTCGACCAGCACGAGGCCGACGCCCTCCGCCAGGCCGGTGCCGTCCGCCGCGTCGGCGAAGGCCTTGCAGCGGCCGTCGCCGGACAGTCCGCGCTGCGCGGAGAAGCCGATCAGCGCGGCCGGGCTGGACATCACGGCGACGCCGCCGGCGAGGGCGAGGTCGCTCTCGCCCCGGCGCACGGACTGGCAGGCCAGGTGGAGCGCGACCAACGACGACGAGCAGGCGGTGTCGACCGTGACGGCCGGCCCCTCCAGGCCGAGGGTGTAGGAGATCCGGCCGGACACCACGCTCGGGACGTTGCCGGTGAGCAGCTGCCCGTCGGAGCCGCCGGCACCCGGACCGCGACTGGACGCGTAGTCACCGACGTTGGCGCCGGCGAACACGCCCGTACGGCTGCCGCGCAGGCCGGCCGGGTCGATGCCGGCGTGCTCGAACGCCTCCCACGCCGCTTCGAGGAGGAGGCGCTGCTGCGGGTCGGTGGCGCGGGCCTCCAGCGGGGAGATCCCGAAGAACGCGGCGTCGAACTCCGCGAGGCCGGGCAGGAAGCCGCCGTTGCGCACATAGCTGCGGCCCCGGGCGTCCGGGTCGGAGTCGTAGAGCGCGTCGAGGTCCCAGCCCCGGTCGGTGGGCAGGTCGCCCACCGCGTCCCCTTCCGCCACCACGAGCCGCCACAGGTCGTCCGGCGACTCGACGCCGCCCGGGTACCGGCAGCTGAGGCCGACGATGGCGATCGGGTCGTCGTCGTCCTCGGCCCGTGCGGTGACGACGGGCGCGGACGTCGCGACGGCTCCGAAGGCCTCGGCGAGCAGGTGCTCGGCGAGCGCGGCGGGCGACGGGTGGTCGAAGACCAGGGTCGCGGGGAGCGTCAGACCGGTGGCCGCGCCGATCCTGTTGCGCAGTTCGACGGCGGTGATGGAGTCGAAGCCGACGTCGCGGAACGCCCGGTCGGCGGGGAGCGCCGACGGCGAGGCGTGGCCGAGGACGGCGGCCGCGTGGTCACGGACCAGTTCGGTCACGGCCCGCGTGCGCTCCCCTTCGGGCAGCGCGGCGAGCCGTTCGCGCAGGGCCGAGGCCGTACCGGTGTCGACGACGGCGTCGCGCAGCAGGGCCGCGGCCTCCGGTACGCCCTCCAGGAGGGGCCTGCGCCGTGCGGAGCAGAACACCGGCACGAAACGGGTCCAGTCCACGTCGGCGAGCGCGACGGTGGTCTCGTCGTGGTCGAGCACCTGCGCCAGGCCCGCGACGGCCAGGTCGGGGTCGAGGAAGGGCAGGCCCTGCCTGCGGACGCGCTCCGGGTCGACGCCCTCGCGGATGCCGTCCCAGTCGTTGACGGCGGCCCAGATGCCCCAGGCGACCGAGGTCGCGGCCAGGCCCCGGGCCCTGCGGTCCTCGGCGAGCGCGTCGAGGTAGGCGTTCGCGGCGGCGTAGGGGGCGTGTTCGCCGCTGCCCCACAGGCCGGCGATGGACGAGAAGAGGACGAAGGCGTCGAGGTCGGCGTCGGCCCCGAAGAGCTCGTCGAGGTGGCGGGCGCCGAGCACCTTGGCGGCCACCTCGTCGGCGAACTCGCCCACCGGGATGTCGGCCAGCGGGCGCAGCTCCAGCGCGGTGGCGGCGTGCAGGACGCTGCGTACCGGCGTACCGGCCCGGGCCAGTCCTGCGACCAGCGCGGCGAGTTGGCCGCGGTCGGCGACGTCGCAGGCCGGGAACTCCAGGGCCGTGCCGGACCCGGCGAGTTCGGCGGTCAGTTCCGCCGCGACCGGGGCGGCCGCGCCGCGCCGGCTGGGCAGCACGACGCGCTCGGCGCCGTGGGCGGCCAGCCAGCGCACCAGGTGCGGCCCGAGCGCGCCGGTGCCGCCGGTGAGCAGCACGGTGCCGGTGGGCCGCCACCGGCGGGGGGCGGGGGTGGCGCCGAGCGGTGCGCGGGAGAGGCGGCGCACGGAGAGGCCGGTGTCGCGCAGCGCCACCTGGTCCTCGGCGCCCGCGTCGCCCGCGAGGACGGCGGCGAGCCGGCCGGCCGCGCGGTCGTCCAGTGCGGCGGGCAGGTCGACGAGGCCGCCCCAGCGGTCGGGGTGCTCCAGGGCGACGACGCGGCCGAGGCCCCATGTCTGGGCCTGCGCGGGCGCGGTGACGCGCTCGGCGGGGCCGGCCGCGATCGCGCCGCTGGTGGCACACCAGAGCGGGGCGTCGACGCCCGCGTCGCCGAGGGCCTGCACGAGCGCGACCGTCAGGGCCAGGCCCACCGGCAGCGCGGGGTGTTCGGGGTGCGGCTCGTCGTGGAGGGCCAGCAGGGACAGCACGCCGGCGGGGCGGACGTCGGCCGGGCAGGCGTCCGCGAGGCGGGCGGCGAGCCCGTCGCGTCCGGTGTCGCCGTCGGCGAGCGTGAGGGTCGTGACGTCGGCACCCCGGGCGGCGAGCACGCGGGCGCAGTCGGCGGGCAGCGGGCCCGTGTGGCCCTCGGGTACGACGAGCAGCCACGGTCCGGTCAGGCGCGCGTCGTCGGGGACGGTGCCGCGCTCCCACTCCACCGCGTACCGCCAGGTGTCGACGGTCGACCGTTCGTGCCGGTCCCGGTGCCACTGGGACAGTGCGGGCACGACGGCGCTGAGCGGTTCGTCCGTGTCGACGCCGAGCGCGCGGGACAGCGCCTCGAGGTCGGCGCGGTCCACGACGTCCCAGAACCCGGCCTCCCACGGGTCGGCGCCCGCCGCCGCGGCCACGGCGGCGCGGCGCTGCGGCGTGAGCCAGAACCGCTCGCGCTGGAAGGCGTACGTGGGCAGGTCGACGCGGCGCGGGGCGTACGGGGCCAGTTCGGCCGCCCAGTCGACGGGCGTGCCGAGCACGGCGGCCTCGGCGAGGGCCGTACGGAACCGGCTCAGGTCGCCCTTGTCGCGGCGGAGGGTGGCCACCGAGGCGACGGGGACGTCGAGGGCGTCGGCCGTCTGCTGCACGCCGACGGTGAGCACCGGGTGCGGCCCGGCCTCGATGAAGACGCGGTAGCCGTCCTGGATCGCCCGGCGGGTGGCCTCCTCGAAGCGGACCTGCTCGCGGAGGTTGCGGTACCAGTAGTCGGCGTCGAGCCCGGTGGTGTCGAGGGGTTCGCCGGTGAGGGTGGAGAGGAAGGCGACCTCGGTGCGGCGCGGCGTGATGCCGGCCAGGTCGGCGGCGAGACGCTCGCGGATCTCCTCGACCTGCGGCGAGTGCGAGGCGTAGTCGACGGGGACGCGGCGCACCCGGACGCCCTCGGCCTCCCACGCGGCCTGGGCCGCGTCGAGGGCGGCCACCGCGCCGGAGACGACCACCGCGGAGGGGCCGTTGACGGCGGCCACGCCCAGACCGGGCCACTGGGCGAGCCGGGCCCGCACCTCGGCCTCCGGCAGCGGTACGGACAGCATCCCGCCCCGGCCCGCGAGCGCCAGCAGGGCCTTCGCCCGCAGCGCGACGACCTTCGCGCCGTCCTCCAGGGACAGTGCGCCCGCGACGCAGGCGGCGGCGATCTCGCCCTGCGAGTGGCCCAGGACCGCGTCGGGCCGTACGCCCGCCGTACGCCACAGTTCGGCCAGGCTCACCATGACGGCCCAGAGCACGGGCTGGACGACGTCGACGCGTTCCAGCGCCTCCGGCGAGCGGACCGCCTCGTCGAGCGACCAGTCCGTGTACGGGGCGAGCGCGCGGCCGCACTCGGCCCAGCGGGCCGCGAAGGCGGGCGAGGAGTCGAGCAACGGCACGGCCATGCCGGCCCATTGGGCGCCCTGGCCGGGGAAGACGAAAGCGGTCCGCCGGACGCCGACCCCCGCGGTGCCGGTGACGACGGCCGGGCCGGGCCGCCGCTCGGCGAGCGCGGTGAGCCCTTCGAGCAGCCCGTCGCGGTCGTCGGCGACGACGACCGCGCGGCTGGGCAGGGCGGTACGGCCGGTGGCGGCGCTGTACGCGACGTCCACCGGGGCCAGGTCGGGACGGTCCACGAGGTGCGCGGCAAGGCGTCGGGCCTGCGCGCGCAGCGCGGGCTCCGTCGCGCCCGACAACACGACCGGGATCGCGACGGGTTCGGTCCGGTCCTCGGCGGGCACGGTGGGCGCGGTGGCCTCCGCACGTGCGGCGGGGACGGTGGCCGACGCGGGTGCGGACGGGGCGGGGGCCGGAACCACGGCGGTGGGTGCGGCCGGTGCCTGTTCCAGGACGATGTGGGCGTTGGTGCCGCTGATGCCGAACGACGACACCGCCGCCCGGCGCGGCCTGCCGACCTCGGGCCACGGGCGGGCCTCGCGCAGCGGCTCGACGGCGCCGGAGGCCCAGTCGACCTGCGGGGACAGCTCCGTGAGGTGCACGGTGCCGGGCAGTACGCCGTGGCGAAGGGCCATGACGGCCTTGATGATCCCGGCGACGCCGGCGGCGGCCTGGGTGTGGCCGATGTTGGACTTCACCGAACCGAGCCACAGCGGCTCGTCCCGGTCCTGGCCGTAGGTCGCCAGCAGCGCCTGCGCCTCGATCGGGTCGCCGAGGGCGGTACCGGTGCCGTGGCCCTCCACGAAGTCGACGTCGGCCGGGTCGAGCCGGGCGTCGGCGAGGGCCTGGCGGATGACCCGCTGCTGTGCGGGCCCGTTGGGTGTGGTGAGGCCGCTGCTGGCGCCGTCCTGGTTCACCGCCGAGCCGCGCAGGACCGCGAGGACCGGGTGGCCGAGCCGCTCGGCGTCGGCGAGCCGTTCGACGAGCAGCATGCCCGCGCCCTCGGACCAGCCGACGCCGTCGGCCTGGGCGGAGTAGGGCTTGCAACGGCCGTCGGCGGCGAGGCCTCGCTGCCGGGAGAAGTCGACGAAGACGGCCGGGGTGGACAGCACGGTCGCGCCGCCCGCGAGGGCCATCGTGCACTCGCCCGCGCGCAGCGCCCGTACGGCGGAGTGCAGTGCCACCAGGGACGACGAGCACGCCGTGTCGAGCGTGACGGCCGGGCCCTCCAGGCCCAGGACGTAGGCGACGCGACCGGAGGCGATGCTGCCGGCGGTCCCGAGGCCGAGGTAGCCCTCGACCCCCTCGGGCAGCGGGTCCGCGCCCGTGCCGTAGTCGTGGTACATGACGCCCGCGTACACGCCGGTACGGCTGCCGCGCAGCGACGCCGGGTCGATGCCGGCCCGCTCGATCGCCTCCCACGCGGTCTCCAGGAGCAGGCGCTGCTGCGGGTCCATCGCGAGGGCCTCGCGCGGCGAGATGCCGAAGAAGGACGGGTCGAACTCGCCCGCGTCGTGCACGAAGCCGCCCTCGCGGGCGTGCGAGGTGCCGGGCCGGTCGGGGTCGTCGGCGAAGAGCGCGCCGAGGTCCCAGCCGCGGTCGGTGGGGAAGCCCGCCACCGCGTCGCGGCCCTCGGCCACGAGCCGCCACAGGTCGTCGGGGGAGGCCGTGCCGCCGGGGTAGCGGCACGCCATGCCGACGATCGCGATGGGCTCGTGGCCCCGGTCCTCGGCCTCGCGCAGGCGCTGCTTCGTGCGGCGGAGGTCGGTGGTGAGCCGCTTCAGCGTTTCCAGGACCTTCTGGTCGCCGCTCTGTTCGTTGGACAACGCTTCTGCTCCTCGTACCCTGCGGTCTGTGCGGTTCGTACGGTCTGTGCCGTGTGGACGGTCGGGGCCGTGTGTGCGGTCCGTGCCGTGTGTGCGGTCCGTGCGGTCGTGCTCGGTCATCTAGAGGTCCCTCAGCTCCTGGTCGGCGAGGTCGAGCAGCTCGTCGAGGCTGACCTCGTCCAACGCGTCGTCGCCGTGCGCGTCGTCGACCGTGTCGCCGCCGTCGTCCTCCAGCGTCCGCAGCAGCGCGCGCAGCCGGGACCGCACCGCGTCGCGGAGCTCCAGGTCGGCGGCCAACTCGGCGGACGCTCCCTCCAGTTCGGCGAGGGTGCTGGTGCGCAGCGAGGACACGGTGACCCGGCCGGGGGTGAGACCGGCCATCAGGTGCGCCGCGAGCGCGGTGGGGGTCGGGTGGTCGAAGATCGTCGTGGCGGGCAGCCGCAGCCCGGCCGCGGCGCTGAGACGGTTGCGCAGCTCGACCGACATCAGTGAGTCGAAGCCGAGTTGCTGGAAGCCGCGGCCCGGGTCGACGCCCTCGGGCGCCGCGTGGCCGAGCACGTCGGCGGTGTGCCGCAGCACGGCGTCGAGCGCCGCCCGCTCCCGCTCGGCGGCGGGCAGCGCGGCGAGCGTCCGCATGAGCGGCTCGGCGGTCTCGGTCACCGGCCGCGCGGGCGCGGGGACCAGGGACCGCAGCACCGGCGGCAGTTCCGCCGCTCGGGCCCGCATCCCCGGCAGGTCGAGGCGTGCGGCGAGCGTGACCGGAGCCCCGCCCCGCGCGACGTCGAACAGGGCCGGGCCCTGCGCGGCGTCGAGCGGCAGCATGCCCGCCCGGGCCGCCCTGCGCGTGTCGACCTGCCCCGCCATGCCCTCGGCCCACGGGCCCCACGCGATCGAGGTCGCGGACAGGCCCTCGGCCCGCCTGAGCCCCGCGAGGGCGTCGAGGAAGGCGTTGGCGGCGGCGTAGTTGCCCTGGCCGGGCCCGCCGAGCAGGCCCGCGGCGGACGAGAACAGCACGAACGCGTCCAGGTCGCGGGTCAGTTCGTGCAGGTGCCAGGCGGCGTCGGCCTTGGGCCGCAGCACCGTGTCGAGCCGGTCCGGGGTGAGCGACTCCACCACACCGTCGTCGAGCACGCCCGCGGCGTGCACCACGGCCGTCACGGGGTGCTCGGGCTCGACGCCCGAGAGCAGGGCGGCCAGGGCCGCCCGGTCGCCGACGTCGCACGCCGCGAACTCGGCGACGGCGCCCGACTCGGCCAGCTCCCGGGCCAGTTCCGGGTGCTGCCCGGACCGGCTGACCAGCAGCAGCCTGCGTACGCCGTGTTCGGCCACGAGGTGGCGGGCCACCAGCGCGCCCAGCGCACCGGTCGCGCCGGTCACGAGGACCGTGCCGCGCGTGCCCAGCGGCGCGGCCGGCTCGGTGGTGGCGGAGCGGACCAGGCGGGCCGCCCGCACGCCGCCGGCGCGGACCACGAGCTGGGGCTCTGCCGTCGCCAGGGCGGCGGGCAGGGCCGCGAGCGACGCCGGGGCGTCGTCGGTGTCGACCAGGACGATCCGGCCCGGGTGTTCGGACTGCGCGGCGCGGACCAGGCCCCAGGCGGCCGCTGCCGCCAGGTCTGGCCGCTCGCCGTCCTCGGCGGCCACGGCGCCGCGGGTGAGGACGACCAGGCGCGCGTCGGTGGCGCGCTCGCCCGTCACCCACGACCGCACCAGCTCCAGCGTGTCGCCGAGGACGTCCCGTACGGCCGACGGCACGTCACCGGAGCTCTTCGCCGGCAGCGGGGCGACCACCACGGCCACGCCCTCGCCCACGGAGTCGAGGTCCTGATGCTCCTCGACGTCGGCCACCGGGCGCAGCGCGTCGGACATACCGTGCTCGTCCCCGCCGAGCAG
This sequence comes from Streptomyces sp. NPDC026092, assembly GCF_040638605.1. Taxonomy (NCBI): domain Bacteria; kingdom Bacillati; phylum Actinomycetota; class Actinomycetes; order Kitasatosporales; family Streptomycetaceae; genus Streptomyces; species Streptomyces sp. NPDC026092. The sequence goes on along the minus strand of NZ_JBEZYN010000028.1, from coordinate 39,234 downwards.
CGCCCAGCGGCCCGGGGTGGCGCCGGTGGCGGCGACGGGCACCCAGTCGAGGTCGAACAGCGCGTCGGCCGCGGTGGGCCCGGCGCGCAGGTCGTCCGGGCCGAGCGGCCGCAGGCGCAGCGACTCGACGGTGACCACCGGGTGGCCGTCGTGGTCCCAGGCGTGCAGGGACACCTCGTCCGCGCCGACCGGTGCGAGCCGTACCCGCACCGAGCGGGCGCCCGTGGCGTGCACGGTGACGTCGGTCCAGGAGAACGGCACGCCCTGGGCGCGCAGTTCACCGGCGCCGACCGCGTGGAGCGCCGCGTCCAGGAGCGCCGGATGCACTCCGAAGCCCGCCGGTTCGGCCAGGTCCGGCAGCTCGACCTCGGCGAACACCTCGGCCGTCGCGTCCGTACCGCGCCGCCAGAGGGCGCGCAGGCCGCGGAAGACCGGTCCGTAGCCGAACCCGGCCGTGGCCAGGTCGTCGTAGACGCTGTGGGTCGGCATCGGCTCGGCGCCTGCCGGCGGCCACTCCCCCGCGCCCGGGGCGGGCGCGGGGGCGCTCGCCGCGAGGACGCCGGTCGCGTACCTGGTCCACTCCTGCGCGCCGTCGGCGCGACCGGACACCGTGACCGGCCGCTCGCCGTCGGCGGGAGCGCCGACCTGGACCTGCACGAGCACCGAGCCGTCCGCCGGCAGCACCAGGGGTGCGGCCAGGGTCAGTTCGCGCACCCGGGGCGAGCCGACGTGTCCGCCCGCCGCGACGGCCAGCTCGACGAAGGCGGTCCCGGGCAGCAGGACGCTGCCGAGCACGGCGTGGTCGGCCAGCCAGGGGTGGGTCGCCGCGCCGAGGCGGGCGGTGAGCGTCACGCCGTCGGGGGACTCCACGACGGCACCCAGCATCGGATGGTCCGCGACGGCGAGCCCGGCGGCGGAGAGGTCGCCGACGCGCGGCGCGGACTCCAGCCAGTAGCGCGTGCGCCGGAAGGCGGTCGTGGGCAGTTCGACGCGCCGGGCGCCGAGGCCCGCGAAGAACGCCGCCCAGTCCACGTCGGCGCCCCGGTGGTGCAGGGTGCCGAGCGCGGTGACCGCGGCGGGCACCTCGGGACGTCCGGCGCGCAGCACGGGTACGGCGGCGGCGGTGTCGGGCAGCAGTTGGGCGGCCATCGCGGTGAGCACGGCGTCGGGGCCGAGCTCCACCAGGGTGTCCACGCCGGCCGCGTCGAGGGCGCGCACGCCGTCGGCGAAGCGCACGGCGTCCCGCACGTGCCGCACCCAGTAGGCGGGGGTGGCGAACTCCTCGCCGGCGACCTCACCGGTGACGGTGGACACCACGGGGATGCGCGGCTGCCGGAACCCGACGGAGGCGAGGACCTCCGCGAACTCCGCGACCATCGGCTCCATCAGCGGCGAGTGGAACGCGTGGCTCACCTTCAGCCGCCGTGTCCTGCGCCCCCGTTCGGCCCAGAGCGCGGCCGTGGCGAGGACGGCGTCCTCGGCGCCGGAGACGACGACCGAGGCCGGGCCGTTGACCGCGGCGACGACCGCCCCGGTCACCAGCTCGGCGGCGACCTCGGCCTCGGGTGCCTCGATCGCGGCCATCGCGCCGCCGGCGGGAAGCGCGGCCATCAGGCGGCCCCGCGCGGCGACGACGGTCACCGCGTCGCGCAGCGACCACACGCCCGCCAGGTGGGCGGCGGCCAGCTCGCCGACCGAGTGGCCGAGCAGGAAGTCCGGCGCCACGCCCCAGGAGCCGAGCAGCCGCGCGAGGGCGACCTCGAGCGCGAAGAGCGCGGGCTGGGCGTACGCGGTGTCGTCCAGCCCCTCGCCGGAGGCGACGACCTGCCGCAGGGGCCGTTCGAGCTGGGCGTCGAACTCCGCGCACACCTCGGCGTAGGCCTCGGCGAACACCGGGTACGCCGCGGCCAGTTCCTCGCCCGAGCCCGCGCGCTGGGCGCCCTGGCCGGTCAGCAGGAACGCCGTACGGCCGGTGCCCTGCCCGGTGGCAGGACCGCCCCGCGCGGCCAGGCCCGCGAGCAGCTCGGCGCGGGTGCTCGCCACGACCGTGGCCCCGCGTCCGAGGCGTCCCCGGCCGGTGGCGGCGGAGTAGGCGATGTCGAGCGGGGTGAGCGCCGGATCGGCGGTCAGCGCGGCGGCGAGCCGGTCGGCCTGCAGGCGCAGCCCCTCGTCCGTGCGCGCCGACAGCGTCACGGGGACGACGGCGGTCGGCTCCACGGCCGACCCGTCGGTGGACCCCTCCGTGGGGGTCTGGTTGGGCTCTTCGGCGGGCCGCGGCCGCGGCTCGCCCTGTTCGAGCACCACGTGGGCGTTGGTGCCGCTGAGGCCGAAGGACGACACCGCCGCGCGGCGGGGTCCTTCGCCCTCGGGCCACTCCCGGGCCTCGGTCAACAGCTCCACCGCGCCCGCAGACCAGTCCACGTGCGTCGACGGCTCGTCGACGTGCAGGGTCTTGGGCAGCACGCCGTGCCGCATGGCCTGGACCATCTTGATCACGCCGGCCACGCCGGCGGCGGCCTGGGTGTGCCCGAGGTTGGACTTCACCGAGCCCAGCCACAGCGGCCGGTCCCGTTCCTGGCCGTACGTGGCGAGCAGGGCCTCGGCCTCGATCGGATCGCCCAGCGACGTGCCGGTGCCGTGGCCCTCGACGGCGTCCACGTCGGAAGGCCGCAGGCCGGCCTCGGCCAGCGCGCTGCGGATGACCCGCTGCTGCGAAGGGCCGTTCGGTGCCGTCAGACCGTTGGACGCACCGTCCTGGTTGACCGCCGAGCCGCGTACGACGGCGAGGACGGGGTGGCCGTTGCGGCGCGCGTCGGAGAGCCGCTCGACGAGCAGCATGCCCGCGCCCTCGGCCCAGCCGGTGCCGTCGGCGCCGGTGGAGTAGGACTTGCAGCGGCCGTCGGCGGCGAGGCCGCGCTGCCGGGAGAAGTCGACGAACACGCCAGGGGTCGCCATCACGGTGACACCGCCCGCGAGCGCGAGGTCGCTCTCGCCCGAGCGCAGCGACTGGATGGCCCAGTGCAGCGCGACCAGCGAGGAGGAGCACGCCGTGTCGACCGTCACCGCGGGCCCTTCCAGGCCCAGGGTGTAGGCGACGCGGCCCGAGGCGACGCTGCCCGAGTTGCCGGTGCCGAGGTAGCCCTCGACGCCCGCCGGCAGCGTGCCCACCCCGGCCACGTAGTCGTGGTACATCACTCCCGCGTACACGCCGGTACGGCTGCCGCGCAGCGACGCCGGGTCGATGCCGGCCCGCTCCACGGCCTCCCAGGAGGTCTCCAGGAGCAGCCGCTGCTGCGGGTCCATCGCCAGGGCTTCGCGCGGCGAGATGCCGAAGAAACCGGCGTCGAACTCGCCCGCGTCGTGCAGGAAGCCGCCCTCGCGGGTGTGGCTGCTGCCGGGCCGGTCGGGGTCGTCGGCGAAGAGCGTCGCGAGGTCCCAGCCGCGGTCGGCGGGGAATCCGGACACGGTGTCGACGCCCGCGGCGACCGTGGCCCACAGCTCGTCGGGCGACGCGATGCCACCGGGGTAGCGGCACGCCATGCCGACGATCGCGATCGGCTCGTCGGCCGGGGCGAGCGGTGCCGCGATCCGTTCGACGGGCGGCGTGGTGCCGAGGAGGCGTTCCAGGAGGTGCGCCGCCAGGGCCGCCGGGGTCGGGTAGTCGAACACGGCGGTGGTGCCGAGCCGCAGGCCGAGCGCGGCGCCGAGCCGGTTGCGCAGCTCCACGGCGGTCAGCGAGTCGAACCCGAGGTCGAGGAAGGCGCGGTCGGCGGCGACCGCCGTCGCGGACGCGTGGCCGAGGACCGCCGCCACGTGCTCGCGTACGAGGTCGACGGCGGCGCGCTCCCGCTCCGCCTGGGACAGACCGGCGAACCGGTCGGCCCCCGCGCCGGCCCCCGCGCTCGCGGCCCGGCGGGCGGGCTGCCCGACGAGGCCGCGCAGGAGCGGCGGGAGCGCGTCGCCGGCCGCCCGCAGCGCGGGAAGGTCCCAGAGCGCGGCCACGGACAGGGCGTCGCCGCCGTGGACGGCGGCGTCGAACAGGGCCGTACCGTCCTCGGCGCCGAGCGGCCGCATGCCCGCGCGGCCGACGCGGCGCACATCGGCGTCGCCGAGGCCCGCGGTCATGCCGCCGCGCGCCTCCCACAGTCCGTACGCGAGGGCCACGCCGGGCAGGCCCTGGGCGCGGCGCCGGGCGGCGAGGGTGTCGAGGAAGGCGTTGGCGGCGGCGTAGTTGCCCTGGCCGGGGGCGCCGAGGACGCCGGCGGCCGAGGAGAACAGCACGAACGCGGTCAGGTCGAGGCCCGCCGTCAGTTCGTGCAGGTTCCAGGCGGCGTCGACCTTGGGCCGGAGGACCGTCCGTACCCGCTCGGGGGTCAGCGACTCCACGGTCGCGTCGTCGAGGACGCCCGCCGCGTGCACCACTCCGGTGAGCGGCGGCTCGATGCCCGCGAGCAGGTCGGCGAGGGCGTCCCGGTCGGCGGCGTCGCAGGACACGACCCGGGCCGTGGTGCCGAGGGCGGCCAGGTCGGCCACGAGCTCGGCGGCGCCGGGGGCGTCCGGGCCACGACGGCCCGTCAGGACCAGGTGCCGTACGCCGTGCTCGACGGCGAGGTGGCGGGCGACGACGGCGCCGAGGGTGCCGGTGCCGCCCGTGAGGAGCACGGTTCCGTCCTGGTCGAAGACCGCCGTGGGGGCGGACGCGGGCAGCGCGCGGGCCAGTCGGGGCGTCAGGACGTCCGCGCCGCGTACGGCGAGTTGGGCCTCGCCCGTGCGGATCGCGGCGGCCGCGTCGGAGGCGTCGCCGTCCGGGGCCAGGTCCACGAGCGTGAACCGGTCGGGGTGCTCGGACTGGGCCGAGCGCACCAGGCCCCATACGGCGCCGGCCACCGGGTCGGGCGCCTCGTCGGCACCCGCCGCGACGGCGCCGCGCGTGACGAACACCAGGCGCCCGGGGCGGTCCTCGGCGAGCCAGGCCCGGATCCGGACCAGCGCGTCGACGACGGCCGCGTGCGTCTCGGCCACCGTGTCACCGTCGGGCGTCCCGCCGGGGACGACGAACTCTGTGGTGTCGGAGGCGGCGTCGTCGGAGGCGACGGTGCCGGGCGCCACGGGCGTCCACTCGATCCGGTGCGGTCGCGCGGTCCTACGGGTGGCGGGCGCGTCGGCCACGGGTCGCAGGCGGACGCCCTCGACCGTGACCACCGGCTGCCCGGTGGGGTCGGTGGCGGTCAGCGTGATGCCGCCGCCCTCGGCGGTGAGCCGCACGCGCAGGGCCCGCGCGCCGACGGCGTGCACCCGTGCGCCGGTCCAGGCGAACGGCAGCCGGCCGCGCCCCCAGTCCGCGACCAGGTCGCCGAATCCGAGCGCGTGCAGGGTGGCGTCGAGCAGCGCGGGGTGCACGCCGTACTCGTCGGTCGACCCGGCGTAGTCGGGCAGCGCGACGTCGGCGTACACGGCGCCGTCACGCCCCCATACGGCGCGCAGGCCGCGGAAGACGGGGCCGTAGTCGAAGCCCGCGGCGGCCAGGTCCTCGTACAGGTCGCCGATCGGGAGCGGTTCGGCGCCCGCGGGCGGCCACTCGGTCAGGGTCTCGGGGGCCGGGCCGCTGTCGGGGGCGAGGACGCCCGCCGCGTGCCGGGTCCAGGCGTGCTCGTCGTCCTCGGGCCGCGAGTAGACGCCGATCTGGCGGCGGCCGTCGGCCTCGAGGGCCTCGACCCGGACCTGCAGGCGCACCGCGCCCTGCGCGGGCAGCGGCAGCGGGGCCTCGAGGCCGAGGTCGTCCACGCGGGGGCAGCCGATGTGGCGGCCGGCCGCGAGGGCGAGGTCGAGGAACGCGGTGCCCGGCAGCAGCGCGGGGCCGAGGATGGCGTGGTCGGCCAGCCAGGGGTGGGTGCGCAGCGACAGGCTGCCGGTGAACACGACCGCGTCCGCGCCGGGCAGTTCGACGGCCGCGCCGAGCAGCGGGTGCCCGACGGTGGTCAGGCCGGCGCCCGCGAGGCCCGCCGGGGTGGTCGCGGGCGGCGTGAGCCAGAACCGCGCGTGCTGGAAGGCGTACGTGGGCAGGTCGACGCGGCGGGCGTCCGTGCCCGTGAAGTACGCGGCCCGGTCGACCCGCGCGCCGCCGGCGTGCAGGGCGGCGAGGGCCGCCACGGCGGTCGCGGCACCGGGCCGGCCCGCCCGCTGGACGGGGACGGCGAGGACGTCGTCCACGGTCTCGGCGGTCGGCGCGCTGAGCGCGGCGTCCGGGCCGAGTTCGAGGAACGCCGTGACGCCGGCGGCGCGCGCGGTCCGGACGGCGCCGGAGAACCGTACGGCCTGCCGGGCATTGCGCAGCCAGTAGCCGGGCTCGGTGACGTCGTCGTCATCGGCCACGGTGGACACGATCGGGACGGTCGGCGCCTCGCTCCGCACCGAGGCCAGGACCTCGGCGAACTCGGCGAGCATCGGTTCCACCCGGTGGGAGTGGAAGGCATGACTGACCGTCAACCTCTTGGTCCTGCGACCCTGTTCCGACCAGTGGGCCGCGACGGCGAGAACCGCGTCCTCGTCACCGGAGACGACGACCGCCGACGGCCCGTTGACCGCCGCGATCCCCGCACCCACGACCAGCGACGGAACGACCTCCTCCTCGGAGGCCTCCACGGCCACCATCGCACCACCCACGGGCAGCGCCCCCATCAGCCGCCCACGAGCGGCGACGACGGTCACCGCGTCCCGCAGCGACCACACACCCGCCACATGCGCGGCCACCAACTCACCGATCGAATGACCGATCAGCATGTCCGGGACCACACCCCACGACTCGACCAACCGGAAGAGAGCGACCTCGACCGCGAACAGCGCGGGCTGCGCGTACGCCGTGTCATCCAGACCCTCACCCGAAGCGATCACCTCACGCAACGGACGATCAAGGACCGTGTCGAACTCCGCGCACACCGCGTCGAACGCCTCCGCGAACACCGGAAACGCCACAGCCAGTTCCTCGCCCATACCCCGACGCTGCGCGCCCTGCCCCGTGAACAGGAACGCCGTACGGCCTTCCCTGGCCACCGTCGGCACGGCCGCGTCGAGCGCGGCGAGCAGCTCGTCCGTCCGCTCGCCGACGGCGGCGACGCGGTGCGCAAGCGCGGCCCGGCCCGTCGCCAGGCCGAGACCGATGCCGGCCGGGTCGGCGTCGGGGTGCGCGGTGACGAACGCCCGCAGCCGCTCGACCTGTGCCCGCAGCGCGTCCTCCGTACGCCCGGACACGAGCCAGGGCACCGGGACGGTCGGCCGCTCGGGCGCGGGGACGGTGTCGGAGGGCGCCGTGGGGACGGCGGCCTCGACGGGGGCGTCGGCGTGGGCCGGGGCCTCTTCGATGATCACGTGCGCGTTCGTTCCGCTGACGCCGAACGACGAGACGCCCGCCCGGCGCGGCGCGCCGGTCTGCGGCCACTCCCGGGGCTCGGTCAGCAGCTCCACGGCGCCCGCCGACCAGTCGACGTGCGACGACGGCTCGTCCACGTGCAGGGTCCGGGGCAGTTCGCCCGCGTTCAGCGCGAGCACCATCTTGATGACTCCCGCGACGCCCGCGGCGGCCTGGGTGTGGCCGATGTTGGACTTCACCGAACCGAGCCACAGCGGCTCGTCCCGGTCCTGGCCGTAGGTCGCCAGCAGCGCCTGCGCCTCGATCGGGTCGCCGAGGGAGGTGCCGGTGCCGTGGGCCTCGACGGCGTCCACGTCGGACGCCCGCAGCCCGGCGGCGGCCAATGCCGCGCGGATGACGCGTTGCTGCGCGGGGCCGTTGGGCGCGGTGAGGCCGTTCGAGGCGCCGTCGGAGTTCACGGCGGAGCCGCGTACGACCGCGCGCACCGGGTGGCCGAGCCTGAGCGCGTCGGAGAGCCGCTCCACGAGCAGGACGCCCGCGCCCTCGCCCCAGCCGGTGCCGTCGGCCCCGGCGGCGAAGGCCTTGCAGCGCCCGTCGGCCGCGAGGCCGCTCTGCCGGGCGAACTCGGCGAACGCGCCCGGTGTCGCCATGACGGTCACGCCGCCCGCGAGCGCCATCGAGCACTCGCCCGAGCGCAGCGCCTGGATCGCCCAGTGCAGCGCCACCAGCGACGAGGAGCACGCGGTGTCCACGGTGACGGCGGGGCCCTGGAGGCCGAGCGCGTAGGCGACGCGGCCGGAGAGCACGCTGGCCGAGTTGCCGGTGCCGATGTGGCCCTCGTGCGCCTCGGTGACTCCGCCGAGCAGGGCCGCGTAGTCCTGCCCGTTGGTGCCGAGGAAGACGCCGACCGAGGTGCCGCGGGCCCCGTGCGGGTCGAGGCCCGCGCGCTCGAAGGCCTCCCACGCCGTCTCGAGGGCGAGCCGCTGCTGCGGGTCCATCACGAGGGCCTCGCGCGGCGAGATGCCGAAGAAGTCGGCGTCGAACCCGGCGGCGTCGGTGAGGAAGCCGCCCTCGGCGTAGGCGTCGGCGGTCTCCCAGCCCCGGTCGGCGGGGATCGGGCCGACGGCGTCGACGCCGTCGGCGAGCAGCCGCCAGAGGTCCTCCGGCGACTCGACGCCACCGGGGAACCGGCAGGCCAGGCCGACGATGGCGATCGGCTCGTCCAGGTCCACGGACATGGACATGGACGCAGACCCCGGCATGGACCCCGACGGGGACGCCGACGCCACGGTGGCCGGGGCCAGGAGCGCGAGGACGTGCGCGGCCAGGGCGCGGGCGGTCGGGTGGTCGAAGACGGCGGTCGTGGCGAGCGACGCGCCCGTCGCGGCCGTGAGCCGGTTGCGCAGCTGGACGGCGGCGAGCGAGTCGAAGCCGAGGTCGCGGAAGGCGGCGTCGGGGTCGACGTCGGCGCCGCCCGCGTGGCCGAGGACGGCGGTAACGTGCGCGCGGACCAGTTCGAGCGCGGCCCGCTCACGGTCGGGGCCGAGGAGCTCCGCGGCCGGCTCGACCGGTGCGGGTGAGGCCAGTTCGGCCAGCAGGGGTGCGGCCGCGAAGCGGTCCCAGTCGGCATCGGCCACGACGAGGTGTGCGTCGTCGCCGCCCACCGCGAGGTCGAGCGCGACGAGGGCGCGGTCGGGGTCGAGCGGGGTCAGGCCGGCGCGGCGCATCCGGCCGGCGGCGGCCGCGTCGAGCATCCCGCCGCCCGCCCACGGGCCCCATGCCACGGCGGTGCCGGGCAGGCCGAGGGCGCGACGGTGGGCCGCGAGCGCGTCGAGCACGGCGTTCGCGGCGGCGTAGGCGCCCTGACCCAGGTTGCCGAGGGTGCCCGCGAGCGAGGAGAACAGCACGAACGCGTCGAGATCGAGACCGGCGGTCGCCGTGTGGAGCGTGAGGGCGGCGTCCGCCTTGGCGCGCAGCACGGCGGCGACGCGGTCGGGGGTGAGGGTGTCCAGCGGCGCGTCGTCCAGGACGCCGGCGGCGTGGACGACGGCGGTCAGCGGTTCGTCCTCGGACAACCGGTCCAGCAGGGCGGCCAGTTCGGCCGGGTCGCCGGCGTCGCAGGCGGCGAGGGTCACCCGGGCGCCCGCGGCCTCGATGGAGCGGACCAGTTCGTCCGCGCCCTCGGCGGCGGGGCCGCGCCTGCTGACGAGCAGCAGGTGGGCGGCGCCGCGCTCGGCGAGGCCCCGGGCGACGTGGCCGCCGAGCGCGCCGGTGCCGCCGGTGACCAGGACCGTGCCCCGGGGGTGCCACTCGTGGCGGGGGCTGTCGGCGGCGCGGACGAGACGGGCGGCGAAGGTGCCGCTCGCGCGGACCGCGCACTCGTTCTCGGTGCCCACGAGGACGGTGGCGAGGCGTCGTCGGGCGCGCTCGTCGAGGGCGCCCGGCAGGTCGACCAGGCCGCCCCAGCGGTCCGGGGCCTCCAGGCGGACCACCCGGCCGAGCCCCCACACGCCCGCCGCGGCGACGGCGGTGTCCGGGATCGCGTCCCAGGAGCCCACGGAGACGGAGCCCGAGGTGGCGCACCACAGCGGCGCGCCCACCCCGGCGTCTCCCAGGGCCTGGACGAGGGTGAGGGTGGCCCGTACCGGGTCGGCGGAGAGGGCGAGCAGCGAGAGCACTCCGGCGACGTCGGGCGTGTCGAGGAGGGCCGCGACGGTCGCGCGGTCGGCGCCTTCGGGCAGTTCGACGTACGTGACGTCGGCGCCGTGCTCGCGCAGCGCGGCGGTGCAGTCGGTGGCGAGCGGCAGGCCGCCCGCCGGGACGACGAGCAGCCAGCGGCCGGTCGGCGTCGCGTGGGACCGGTCGGCCGACGGCGTCCACCGGACCCGGTGGCGCAAGGCGTCCACGGCGGCGGCGGTACGGTCCCGGTCACGCCAGTTCGACAGGGCGGGCAGCAGCGCGTCGAGGCCCGCGTCGGCGGCGACGCCGAGCAGGTCGGCGACGTCGCCGCGTTCGACGGCGGCCCAGAACGTGTCGTCCGCGAGGGCTTCCCGCGGCGCCGGGACGTCGAGCCAGTAGCGCGTGCGCTCGAAGGCGGTGGTCGGCGGGTCGACCCACAGTCCGCCCGTGTCCGCGAAGAACGCGGACCAGTCGACCGGGACGCCCTCGGCGTGCAGGCGGGCCAGTGCGGCGACGGCCGTACGCTCGCCGGGCCTGCCGTCGCGCTGGGCGGCGACGGCCACGGCGTCCGCGCCGGCGGCGTCGGCGACCAGGCCGGACAGCACGGCGTCGGGGCCGAGTTCGAGGAAGAGGGTGGTGCCCGCCTCGGCGGCGGTCCGCACGGCGTCGGAGAACCGTACGGCCTCGCGGACGTTGCGCAGCCAATGGCCGGGCTCGGTGAGGTCACCCCCACCGGGCACCGTCGACAGGACCGGGATGGTCGGCGCGGCGAAGCCCACCGACTCCAGGACCTGCGCGAACTCCGCGAGCATCGGCTCCATCAGATGCGAGTGGAAGGCATGGCTGACCGTCAGACGCCGTGTCCTGCGGCCCTGTTCGGACCAGCGGGCCACGACGGCGAGGACCGCGTCCTCGTCGCCGGAGACGACGACCGCCGACGGCCCGTTGACCGCCGCGATCCCCGCGCCCACGACGAGCGTCGGAGCGACCTCCTCCTCGGAGGCCTCCACGGCCACCATCGCACCGCCCTCGGGCAGCGCCCCCATGAGCCGGCCCCGCGCGGCGACGACGGTCACCGCGTCACGCAGGGACCACACGCCCGCGACGTACGCGGCCGCCAACTCGCCGACCGAGTGGCCGATCAGGAAGTCCGGACGTACGCCCCAGGACTGGAAGAGGCGGAAGAGGGCGACCTCGACCGCGAACAGCGCGGGCTGCGCGTACTCCGTGTCGTCCAGACCCTCACCCGAGGCGATCACCTCGCGCAGCGGGCGGTCGAGCACCGCGTCGAACTCGGCGCACACCTGGTCGAAGGCGTCGGCGAACACCGGATGCGCGGCCGCCAGCTCCTCGCCCATGCCGATCCGTTGACCGCCCTGCCCGGTGAACAGGAGCGTGGTGACCGCGTCCGCGCGGGCCCGCGCGGACTCGACGTGCGCGGCGGGCCGGTCGGCAGCCAGGGCGGCCAGGCCGTCGGCGAACTCGCCCCGGTCGGCGCCGACGACGACCGCGCGGTGCGGGAGCGCGGCCCGGCCGGTGGCCAGCGAGAAGCCGGTCGCCACGACGTCGGTGTCGTCGCGGACCCAGTCCAGGATCCGCGCGGCCTGGGCCCGCAGTCCGGTCGCGGTACGGGCCGAAAGGACCCACGGCACGGCCGCCGGGGCCCGCGCGGGCTCCGGGGCCTCGGGGACGTCCGGTGCGGCCTCCAGAACGACGTGCGCGTTGGTTCCGCTGACGCCGAACGAGGAGACGCCCGCCCGGCGCGGCGCGCCGGTCTCGGGCCACTCCCGTGCGTCGGTCAACAGCTCGACCGCGCCCGCCGACCAGTCGACGTGCGACGACGGCTCGTCCACGTGCAGCGTCTTGGGCAGCACGCCGTGCCGCATCGCCTCGACGGCCTTGATCACGCCCGCCATGCCGGCGGCGGCCTGGGTGTGCCCCAGGTTCGACTTGACCGAGCCGAGCCACAGCGGCCGGTCCTGGCCCCTGTCCTGCCCGTAGGTGGCGAGGATCGCCTGGGCCTCGATCGGGTCGCCCAGCGTCGTGCCCGTTCCGTGCCCCTCGATCAGGTCCACGTCGCCCGCGGTGAGTCCGGCGTCGGCGAGTGCGCTGCGGATGACCCGCTGCTGCGACGGGCCGTTCGGTGCCGTGAGGCCGTTGGACGCGCCGTCCTGGTTGACGGCGGAGCCGCGGACGACGGCGAGGACGCGGTGGCCGTTGCGTTGTGCGTCGGAGAGCCGCTCGACGAGCAGCATGCCGACGCCCTCGGACCAGCTCGCGCCGTCGGCGGCGTCCGCGAAGGACTTGCAGCGGCCGTCGGGCGCGAGGCCGCGCTGCCGCGAGAACTCCACGAACGTGCCGGGGGTGGCCATCACCGCGACACCGCCCGCGAGCGCGAGGTCGCACTCGCCGGAGCGCAGCGCGCGGGTCGCCCAGTGCAGGGCGACCAGGGAGGACGAGCACGCGGTGTCGACGGTGACCGCCGGGCCCTCGAGACCGAGGGTGTAGGCGATGCGGCCGGACGCGACGCTGCCGGAGTTGCCCATGCCGAGGTAGCCCTCGAGGCCCTCGGGAGTCGCGCCGAGCCGCGCCGCGTAGTCGTGGTACATCATTCCGGCGAAGACGCCCGTCCGGCTGCCGTGCAGCGCGGTGGGGTCGATGCCCGCCCGTTCCACGGCCTCCCACGCCGTCTCCAGAAGGAGCCGCTGCTGCGGGTCCATCGCCAGCGCCTCGCGGGGCGAGATGCCGAAGAAGCCGGCGTCGAACTCGCCCGCGTCGGCGAGGAAGCCGCCCTCGCGGGTGTAGCTCGTGCCTTCGTGGTCCGGGTCGGCGTGGTAGAGCGCGTCGAGGTCCCAGCCTCGGTCGGCGGGGAAGCCGGAGATGACGTCGCGGCCCTCGGCGACGACGCGCCACAGGTCCTCCGGCGACGCCACGCCGCCGGGGAACCGGCAGGCCATGCCGACGATGGCGATCGGCTCGTCCACCCGCGCGAGGGCGGTCGGTGCCGTGGGTCCTTCGGCGGCGGCGCCGAGCAGCTCGGCGAGGATGTGCCGGGCGAGGGCGGCGGGTGTCGGGTGGTCGAAGACCGTCGTGGCGGGCAGCCGCAGGCCGGTGGCCGTGCCGAGCCGGTTGCGCAACTCCACGGCGGTCAGCGAGTCGAAGCCGAATTCGAGGAACGGCCGGTCGGCGGCGACGGCGTCGGCCGAGCCGTGCCCGAGTACGGCGGCGGCCTGACCGCGCACCAGCTCCAGTACGGTCCGGGTGCGTTCGGCGGTCGGCTGGGCGGCGAGGCGCTCGCGCAGCCCGCCCGGGTCCCCGTCGCGGGCGACCCGGCGGCGCGGCGCGCCCGCGAGGCCGCGCAGGGCCGCGGGCAGACGGGTGCCCTGGTCGCGCAGGGCGGCCGGGTCGAGCCGGGCGGCGACGGTCGGTCCGCCGCCCGTGACGGCCGTGTCGAACAGCGCCAGGCCTCGGTCGGCCGGCAGCGGCAGGACGCCGCCGCGCGCCATGCGCGAGGTGTCGGCGCGGCCCGTCATGGCGCTGGCCGGGGCCCACAGACCCCAGGCGATCGACACGCCGGGCAGGCCGAGGGTCCTGCGGTGCTCGGCGAGCGCGTCGAGGTAGGCGTTGGCGGCGGAGTAGTTGCCCTGGCCGGGGCCGCCGAGGACGCCCGCGAGGGACGAGAAGAGGACGAAGGAGCGAAGGCCGAGCTCCGCCGTCAGCTCGTGCAGGTGCCAGGCGGCGTCGACCTTGGGACGGAGCACCGCGTCCACCCGCTCGGGGGTGAGGGACTCCACGGTCGCGTCGTCCAGGACGCCCGCCGCGTGGACGACACCGGTGACCGGGTGCGCGGCCAGCACCTGGGCGAGGGCGTCGCGGTCGGCGGCGTCGCAGGCGGGGAAGGAGACCCGGGCGCCGAGCGCGGTCAGTTCGGCGACCAGGTCGGCGGCGCCGGGTGCCTCCGCGCCCCGCCTGCCGACCAGGACGAGGCCGCCCACGCCGTGCGCGGTCACCAGGTGCCGGGCGACGAGGCCGCCGAGGGTGCCGCCCGCGCCGGTGACGAGGACGGTGTCGTTCGGTCCGAAGGGGACGGTCCCGGTCTCGTCGGAGGCAGGGGTGCGGGCCAGGCGCGGGACGAACAGCTCGCCCGCGCGCACGGCGACCCGCGGCTCGTCGGCCAGGGCCGCCGCGGTCGGCACGGCCCGCGAGGAATCGGCGTGCTCGTCGATCTCGACATGAACGAACCGGCCGGGGTGCTCGGCCTGGGCCGCACGCAGCAGACCGCCGACGGCGGCACCCACCAGGTCCGTGGCGCGGGTGACGACGACGAGGCGCTCGGGCCTGTCGTCGGCGATCCAGCGCTGGACCTCGGCGAGCAGTTCGTGCACGGCCCGGCGGACGTCGTCGGGTTCGCCGGACCCGTCGGCCTCGTCGAGGCGCAGCAGTACGACGCCGGCATCGGCGGGGGCTCCGGCCGCTCCGGATGCTTCGGGCGTTCCGGCTGTCCCGGCCGCTTCGGCCGCATCCGGGGTGGACACCGGGAGCCAGTCGAGGTGCAGAAGGGGGTCGCCCGCCGTGCGGGCCGCGGCGACCTGCGCGGCGGTGACGGCACGCAGCCGCAGCGCCTCGACGCCCGCGACGGGCGCGCCGGTGCCGTCGGCCAGGTCGACCGACACGGCGTCACCGCCGAGGGCGGCCAGCCGGACCCGCACCGCGCGGGCACCGACGGCGTACACGCGCATGCCCTGCCACGCGAACGGCAGCCCGCCCGTGCCGACGAGACCGCCGAGGCCGATCGGGTGGAGGGCGGCGTCGAGCAGGGCGGGGTGCAGCAGGAAGCCCGTCGGGTCCTCCGACTCCAGCTCGACCTCGGCGAACACCTCGCCGCGCTGTCCGGTCCCGCGCCGCCACGCGGCGCGCACGCCCCGGAAGACGGGGCCGTAGTCGAGACCGCGGTCGGCCAGGTCGGCGTAGAGCTCCGACACGTCGACCGGCTCGGCGCCGGTGGGCGGCCACTCGGTGAGCGGCATACCGGTGTCGTTGCCCGTGGGCGCGAGGGCGCCGGTGGCGTGCCGCGTCCACGGGCCGTCGTCGCCGACGAGGCGTGTGTGGACGCCGACGGCACGGCGGCCGTCGGGCTCGGCGGGGCCCACCCGGACCTGGAGCTGGACAGTGCCGTGCTCGGGCAGCGCCAGCGGCTCGCCGATCACGAGCTCGTCGAGCACTCCGCAACCGAGCCGGTCGCCCGCGGCGAGCACGATCTCGGCCACCGCGGCGCCGGGCAGCAGCACGGCGCCGAGGACGACATGGTCGGCCGACCACGCGGGCGTGCCCGGGGCGAGACGCCCGGTGAGGACGAGTCCGCCGTCCTCGGCGAGGTCGACGGCCGCGCCGAGCAAGGGGTGCCCGGCGGCGGCGAGACCGGCGCTCGCGAGGTCGCCCAGGGCGGGCCCGGTCGGCGCGAGCCAGAAGCGTTCGCGCTGGAAGGCGTACGTCGGCAGGTCGACCGCCCGCGCGCCCGTACCGGCGTGGAAGGCGGCCCAGTCGACCCGTACACCGCCGACATGGGCCTCGGCCAGGTGGCCGAGGAGCGTGGCCATTCCGCCCTGGTCCCGCCGGAGCGAGCCCACGACCACGGCGGTCGCGTCGGCCGCGTCGACCGTCTCCTGCGTGCCGACGGTCAGCACCGGATGCGGGCTGGACTCGACGAAGCCCCGGTAGCCCTGGGCGAGAAGACCGGCCACCGCGTCGGCGTACCGCACCGGCTCCCGCAGGTTCCGGAACCAGTACTCGGCGTCCAGCGCCGTGCCCCCGATCCAGTCCCCCGTCACGGTCGAGAACAGCGGGACGGTTCCGGCCGTGGGGGCGACGTCGGCGAGGTCGGCGAGCAGACGCTCACGCAGTACGTCGACGTGGGCCGAGTGGGACGCGTAGTCCACCGGGATCCGCCGCGTCCGCACACCATCGGCCGCGCAGGCCGCCGTCAGCTCGTCCAACGCGTCCGGATCACCCGACACGACGGTCGCGGCGGGTCCGTTGAGCGCCGCGACCGAGACACGACCGGCCCACGGAGCGATCCGCTCGGCCACGTCGTCGGCCGACAGCGCGACCGACAACATCCCGCCCCGACCGGCCAACACCTCACCGATGACCTGGGAGCGGAGGGCGACCACACGGGCCGCGTCGGACAGCGACAGCGCGCCGGCCACGCACGCGGCGGCGATCTCTCCCTGCGAGTGCCCCACCACCGCCGACGGCTCCACACCGTACGAGCGCCACACCTCGGCCAGCGACACCATCACGGCCCACAGCACCGGCTGCACGACATCGACGCGGTCCAGGCCGGGGGCTCCCTCGGCCTCCCGCAACACGTCCAGCAGCGACCACTCGACGAACGGGGACAGCGCGGCCGCACACTCCGCCATCCGAGCCGCGAACACCGGGGAGGCGTCGAGGAGTTCCGCCCCCATGCCCACCCACTGCGAACCCTGCCCGGGGAAGACGAACGCCACACGACCGTCGCCGCCCGCCACCCCCCGCACCACACCAGGCGCCTCAGCACCCGTTGCCAGCGCGGACAGACCGGCCAACAGCTCCGCCCGGTCCCCACCCAGAACCACAGCCCGATGCCCCAGCACCGAACGCGTCGTCCCCAGCGCGAACGCCACATCACGCGGATCGGCTTCGAGCGCAGAGCCGTGCGCGGCCAGACGCTCCGCCTGCGCACGCAGGCCCGCGGCCGAATCGGCCGACAGGATCCAGGGAAGGACCGGCAGATCCCTCTCCGCCGGCCGGGCCGAGGGTTCGGCCGTGACCGGGGGCTCTTCCAGAACGACGTGCGCGTTCGTGCCGCTGACGCCGAACGAGGACACACCCGCCCGACGCGGAGCACCCGTCTCCGGCCACTCCCGCGACTCCGTCAACAACTCCACCGCGCCCGCCGACCAGTCCACGTGCGGCGACGGCTCATCCACATGCAGCGTCCGCGGCAGCACACCATGCCGCATCGCCTGCACCATCTTGATCACACCCGCCACACCCGCAGCAGCCTGCGCATGGCCGATGTTCGACTTCACCGAACCCAACAACAACGGCCGCTCACGACCCTGCCCATACGTCGCCAACAGCGCCTGCGCCTCGATCGGGTCACCCAGCGTCGTGCCGGTGCCGTGGGCCTCCACGGCGTCCACGTCCGAGGACGCGAGACCGGCGTCCGCCAGCGCGCGACCGATGACCCGCTGCTGCGAGGGGCCGTTCGGGGCGGTCAGGCCGTTGGAGGCGCCGTCCTGGTTGACGGCGCTGCCGCGCACGAGCGCGAGGACGGGGTGGCCGTTGCGGCGGGCGTCGGACAGCCGCTCGACGAGGAGCACGCCCGCGCCCTCGGCCCAGCCGACGCCGTCGGCCGAGGCCGCGAACGACTTGCACCGGCCGTCCGGGGAGAGGCCGCGCTGCCGCGAGAACTCCACGAACGTGCCGGGGGTGGCCATCACCGTGACGCCGCCCGCCAGTGCCATCGAGCACTCGCCCGACCGCAGCGCCTGGATCGCCCAGTGCAGCGCGACCAGGGACGACGAGCACGCCGTGTCGACCGTGACCGCCGGGCCCTCGAGGCCCATGGTGTAGGCGACGCGGCCGGACAGCACGCTGCCCGCGGTGCCGAGGCCGAGGTAGCCCTCGACGCCCTCGGGCAGCGTGCCCGCGCCGCTGCCGTAGTCGTGGTACATCAGGCCGGCGAAGACGCCCGTGGCACTGCCGCGCAGGGTCGCGGGGTCCAGGCCCGCACGCTCGATCGCCTCCCAGGAGGTCTCCAGGAGCAGGCGCTGCTGCGGGTCCATCGCGAGGGCCTCGCGCGGCGAGATGCCGAAGAAGCCCGCGTCGAACTCGGCGGCGTCGAGCAGGAAGCCGCCCTCACGGGTGTAGCTGGTGCCCGCGCGGGACTGGTCGGGGTCGTACACGCCGCCGAGGTCCCAGCCCCGGTCCTCGGGGAAGCCGGTGACGGCGTCGGTGCCGTCGAGGACGAGCCGCCAGAGATCTTCGGGGGACGCGACGCCGCCGGGGTAGCGGCAGGCCATGCCGACGATCGCGATGGGCTCGTCGACCGGGGCGACGGCCGTCAGGACCTGCGGTGCCCCTTGGCCCGTCCCGAGCGTCTCGGCGAGCAGGTGGTCCGCCAGGGCGGTGGGCGTGGGGTGGTCGAAGGTGACGGTCGCGGCGAGCCGCAGGCCCGTCGCGGCACCGAGCCGGTTGCGCAGCTCGACGGCGGTCAGCGAGTCGAAGCCCAGCTGCAGGAAGGCCCGGTCGGCCGCGATGGCTTCGGAGCCCGCGTGGCCGAGCACGGCCGCCGCGTTCTCGCGGACGAGCTCCAGCGCCGCGCGGCGCCGGTCGGCCTCGGGGAGCGCGGCGAGCCGGTCGGCGAAGTCGCCGGTGCGTGCGGCGGCCGCGGTACGGCGGTCGGGGGCGGGGACGAGACCCCGCAGGACGGCGGGCAAAAGACCGTGCTGCGCCCGCAGTACGGGAAGGTCCAGGCGCGCGGCGACGGTCAGGGAGGCGGGGGCGGCGCAGGCCGCGTCGAACAGGGCGAGGCCGTCGGCGGGCGGCAGCGGGGCGACGCCGCCACGGGCGAGGCGGGCCGTGTCGACGCGGTCGAGGCCGCCCGCCATGCCGTCGGACCACGGACCCCAGCCGATCGAGGTGGCCGGCAGGCCGAGGGCGCGCCGGTGGGCGGCGAGGGCGTCGAGGAAGGCGTTGGCGGCGGCGTAGTTGCCCTGTCCGGGGCTGCCGACGGTGGCGGCGAGCGAGGAGAACAGGACGAATGCGCTCAGGTCGAGGCCGGCGGTCAGCTCGTGCAGATGCCAGGCGGCGTCGGCCTTCGGGCGGAGCACGGTGTCGAGCCGCTCGGGGGTCAGGGACTCCACCGTGGCGTCGTCGAGCAGGCCCGCCGCGTGGACGACGGCGGTCAGGGGGCGCTCGGTGGGGATGCCCGCGACGGCGCCCGCGAGGGCGTCACGGTCCGTCACGTCGCAGGCGACGACGTCGGCGGTGGCGCCGAGGGCCGCGAGTTCGGCCACCAGCTCGGTGGCGCCGGGCGCGTCGGCGCCGCGCCTGCCGAGCAGCAGGAGCCCGCGTACGCCGTGGTGTTCGACCAGGTGCCGCGCGACGAGCCGGCCCAGCGCACCGGTTCCGCCGGTGACGAGGACGGTGCCGTCGAAGCCGAGGGTGCCGGTGCCGTCCGCCGCCGGTACGGCGGCCCGGGCGAGCCGGGGAACGCGCAGGGCTCCGCCCCGTACCGCGAGTTGGGGTTCGCCGGTGGCGAGCGCGCCGGGGAGGGCGGCGGCGGCTTCGGGGGTGTCCAGGTCGATCAGGACGACCCGGCCGGGGTGTTCGGACTGGACGCTGCGGAGCAGACCCCACACGGCGGCGCCGGCCAGGTCGGGCACGGTGTCGCCCTGGTCGGCGGCGACCGAGCCGTGCGTCACGACGACGAGCGGGACGTCCGTACGGTCCTCGGCCAGCCAGGTGCGGACGAGCGCGAGGGCCTCGTGCGTGGCGGCCCGCACCGCGTCGGGAACGGACCCGGCCGTGGCCCCGGAGACGGAGACCACGACGGCGTCCGTGCCGGTCGCGTCGAGGGTGTCGCGGGTGGCGACGGTGGCGAGGTCCGCGGTGGTGGCCTCGGCGCCCGCGTCGGTCAGCGCGGCCGCGATGCCGTCCGCGTCGGCGCCGAGGACGGTCCAGCGGGTGGCGGTCGACCGCCCGGCAGGGCGCGGCTCCCACTGCACGCGGTGCAGGGCGTCCGCGCTCGTGCTGCCGCCGACCTCGACGGCGGGGCGCAGCCTGAGGTCGGCCACGGTGGCGACCGGCCGGCCCTCGGCGTCGGCCATGGTGACCGCGACGGCGTCCGGTCCCGTGGGCGTCAGCCGCACGCGGAGGGACCGCGCGCCGACGGCGTGCAGCCGCACACCGGTCCAGGTGAACGGCAGTCCGCCGCGCTCCACCACGCCGCCGAGGCCGAGGGCGTGCAGGGCGGCGTCGAACAGGGCCGGGTGCAGGCCGAATCCCGCCTCGTCGGTGCCGTCGGGCAGGTCGACCTCGGCGAGCAGCGCACCGTCGTGGCGCCAGGCGGCGCGCACGCCCCGGAAGGCGGGGCCGTAGCCGAAACCGGCGGCGGCGAGGTCGTCGTAGAGCGCGTCGACGGCGACCGGCTCCGCGCCGGCGGGCGGCCACGTCGCGAGGACGGCGGCGGGCTCGGGGTCGGCGGGGGCGAGCGTGCCGGTCGCGTGGCGGGTCCAGCCGGTGCCGTCGGCGGGGGCGTCGTCGGGCCGGGAGTGGATCGTGACCGCGCGCAGGCCGTCGCGGTCCGGGGAGTCGACGCGTACCCGCAGCCGGACGGTGCCGGAGCCGTGCAGGGCCAGCGGGGCGGTCAGCACGAGTTCGGTGACCGTGCCGCAGCCGATCCGGTCGCCGGCGGCGGCGGCGAGTTCGGCGAACGCGGTGCCGGGGACCAGGGGCGTGCCGAGGACGGCGTGATCGGCCAGCCACGGGTGGGTACGGAGGGAGAACGTACCGGTGAACACCACGGCGCCCGGGGCGTCCGGCCGGTCGGAGTCGGCGGAGTCCTCGGCGGGCAGCTCCACGGCGGCCCGCAGCAGCGGGTGGCCGGCGGCGGCGAGCCCCGCGGTGCCGAGGTCGTCGGCGGGCTCGGCGGCCAGCCAGTAGCGCTCGTGCTGGAAGGCGTACGTCGGCAGGTCGACGGGGCGCGTGCCGGGGCCGAGAAAGGCCGCCCAGTCCACGGGTCCGCCGTGGGTGTGCACGCGGGCGAGCGCGGTGACCAGGGTCTCGGCCTCGGGCCTGTCGGCGCGGGCGGCGGCCACGGCGAGGACCTCGGGCCGGTCGGAGTCCTCCGGCAGGGCGTCGGCGACCAGCGCGCTGAGCACCGCGTCCGGGCCGACCTCGACGAAGGTGTCCGTGCCCTCGTCGGCCAACGCGCGGACGCCGTCGGCGAAGCGGACCGTGTCGCGGACGTTGCGCACCCAGTACTCGGGGTCGCACAGCTCCTCGCCCACCGGCGCTCCGGTCACGGCGGAGACGAACGGCACCCGGGGCGGGGTGAACGTCACCGCTCCCAGGACCTGCCGGAAGCGGTCGAGGACCGGCTCCATCCGGTGCGAGTGGAACGCGTGGCTGACCCGCAGCCGCCGCGTCTTGCGGCCGAGCGCGGCGAACCGTTCGGCGGCGGCGAGCACGGCGTCCTCGTCGCCCGAGAGCACGACCGACGCGGGCCCGTTCACGGCGGCGAGGGCCACGGCCGGGCCGAGGTCGTCCGCGACCTCGGCCTCGCTCGCCTGGACGGCGACCATCGCGCCGCCCGTGGGCAGCGCCTGCATGAGCCTGCCGCGCGCGGCGACCACGAGGACGGCGTGCCGCAGCGACAGCGCACCCGCGACGTGGGCGGCGGCCAGCTCGCCGACGGAGTGACCGAGGACGAGGTCGGGGCGGAGGCCCCACGAGTCGAGGAGCGCGGACAGCGCGACCTCGAAGGCGAACACGGCGGCCTGCGCGTACACGGTCTGTTCGAGGGCGTCGCCGCCCTCGGCCACGACCTCGCGCAGCGGCCGGGGCAGTACGGCGTCGAACTCGGCGCACACCTCGGTCCAGGCGGCGGCGAACGCGGGGTACGCGGTGGCCAGTTCCTCGCCCATGCCCGCACGCTGCGAGCCCTGTCCGGTGAAGAGCATCGCCACGGTGCGGTCGGGCCGCGCCTCGCCCGCGACGGCGGTGGGCGCCCCGGCCGCGAGCGCGGCGAGACCGGCCACCAGCCGCTCGCGGTCGGCCCCGACGACGGCCGCGCGGAAGGGCAGCGCGGCGCGCTCGGTGGCCAACGCCGAGGCGATGTCCAGGGGTTCGGCGTCGTCGGGGAGGCCGGCCGCCAGCCGCTCGGCCTGCGCCCGGAGCGCGGCCGGGGTGTGACCGGACAGCAGCCACGGCAGACTCGGGTGCACGAGCCGCCCGGACTGGGGAGCGTCCTCGGGCTCACCGGTGGGCTCGGGGGCCTGCTCCAGGACCACGTGGGCGTTGGTGCCGCTCACGCCGAACGCGGAGACCGCCGAGCGGCGCGGGGCGCCGGTCGCGGGCCAGGCGCGGCCCTCGGTCAGCAGCTCGACCGCCCCCGCCGACCAGTCGACCTGTGGCGTCGGCCCTGTGACGTGCAGGGTCTTGGGCGCCACGCCGCGCCGCATGGCCTCGACCATCTTGATGACACCCGCGACGCCCGCCGCGGCCTGCGTGTGCCCGAGGTTGGACTTGACCGAGCCGAGCAGCAGCGGCCGCTCCCGCTCCTGCCCGTAGGTCGCCAGCAGCGCCTGGGCCTCGATCGGGTCGCCGAGCCGGGTGCCGGTGCCGTGTCCCTCCACGACGTCCACGTCGGAGGGCGAGAGCCGGGCGTCGGCGAGCGCCTGCCGGATGACCCGCTGCTGCGAGGGGCCGTTGGGCGCGGTCAGCCCGCTGCTCGCGCCGTCGGAGTTGACGGCGGAGCCGCGGACGACGGCGAGGACGCGGTGGCCGTTGCGGCGCGCGTCGGAGAGCCGCTCCAGGAGCAGGACGCCGACGCCCTCGCCCCAGCCGGTGCCGTCCGCGTCGGCCGAGTACGCCTTGCACCGGCCGTCGGTCGCGAGGCCGCGCTGCCGGGAGAACTCGACGAACACGCCGGGCGTGGCCATGACGGTCACTCCGGCCGCGAGGGCCATCGTGCACTCGCCCGCCCGCAGCGACCGCACCGCCCAGTGCAGGGCCACCAGGGACGAGGAGCAGGCGGTGTCGACGGTGACCGCCGGGCCCTCAAGGCCCAGGGCGTAGGCGACGCGGCCGGAGACGACGGCGGTCGCGGCTCCGGTCACGAGATAGCCCTCGGCGTCCTCGGGGGCGCGGGCGCCGAGGCCGTAGCCCTGGCCCCAGGTGCCGGCGAACACGCCGGTGCGGCTGCCGCGTTGGGTGTGCGGGTCGATGCCCGCCCGCTCGTACGCCTCCCAGGAGGTCTCCAGGAGCAGCCGCTGCTGGGGGTCCATGGCGTGCGCCTCGCGCGGCGAGATGCCGAAGAAGGCCGGGTCGAAGTCGGCCGCTCCGGTGAGGAATCCGCCCCGGTCGGTGTAGCTGCGGCCGGAGCGCTCGGGGTCGGGGTCGTGCACGTCGAGGTCCCAGCCCCGGTCCTCGGGGAAGCCCGACACCAGGTCCGTACCCGCCTCGACGGCGTCCCACAGCTGCTCGGGGGAGCTTATGCCGCCGGGGAAACGGCAGGCGGTGCCGACGATCGCGATCGGCTCCGACGCCGCGTCGACGAGCGTGCGGTTGCGCTGCCGCAGCCGCTCGGCCTCACGCAGGGATCCGCGCAGCGCAGAGACGAGTTCCTCGTTGTTGGTGCTCATTGGTGCTTGTCCCTCAATCCCTGCGGAGCTGATTGTCGTTCGCGATCTTGAGCAGGTCGTCGATGCCCATGGAGTCCAGCGAGTCCAGGAGCGCGGCGGGGTCCCGCGTGCCGTCCTGCGTGCCGTCCGGGTCGGACGGGCGGGCCGGCGGCGGCACCGTGACTCCCGCGAGACGGGCCAGCTCGTCGAGGAGTCCGGCCGATCGGAGCCGGTCGAGCGGGATGGCCGCGATGGCGCGGCGCAACGCGCCGTCCTGGTCGTCGTCCCCGTCGCGGCCACCGTCGGCGCCCGTGTCGCCACCGGCAGCCGGGCCCGCGCCCGCCGGTGTCCGGCCGGCCTGCGACGGCACCACGAGTTCCGCCAGGATGTGCCGGGCCAGGGCGTCCGGGGTCGGATGGTCGAACACCACGGTCGCGGCCAGCCGCAGTCCGGTGGCGTCCTTCAGCCGGTTGCGCAGCTCGACGGCGGTGAGCGAGTCGAAGCCCGCGTCGAGGAAGCCACGCGTGCTGTCCACGGCCGAGGCCCTGGCGTGGCCGAGCACCGCCGCCGCGTGCCCGCGGACGACGTCGAGCACCGCACGGCGTCGCTGCTCCTCGCCGAGAGGGGCGAGCCGCGCGGGCAGTGCGGCTGCGTCGGTGCGCGGCGCCCGGGCGGGCGGACGGACCAGGCCGCCGAGGAGGGCGGGCAGCGGGCCCGCCTGCCGGAGCAGCGCCGCGGTGTCGAGGCGGATCGCGGCGAGCGCGCCGGACCCGGTGCGGCAGGCGGCGTCGAGCAGCGCCAGCGCGTCCGCGGAGGCCAGCGGACGGATCCCGCCCCGGGACATCCGCGCGCGGTCGCCGTCGCCGAGACCGCCGGTCATGGCGCTCTCGGCCGCCCAGGGACCCCATGCCAGGGAGACGGCGGGCAGTCCGAGGGCCCTGCGGTGTTCGGCGAGCGCGTCGAGAGCGGTGTTGGCGGCGGCGTAGTTGCCCTGGCCGGGGCCGCCGAAGGTGCCGGCGGCCGACGAGAAGAGGACGAACGCGGAGAGGTCCACCGCACGGGTCAGCTCGTGCAGATGCCAGGCGGCGTCCGCCTTCGGCCGCAGCACGGCGGAGAGCCGCTCGGGGGTGAGCGAGCCGACGACGCCGTCGTCGAGCACGCCCGCCGCGTGCACCACGGCCGTCAACGGCGGCTCGATGCCCGCGAGCAGGGCGGCCAGCGCGTCCCTGTCGCCCACGTCGCAGGCCGCCACCCGTACGTCGGCGCCCAGGGCCGTCAGGTCGGCCGTCAGTTCGGCGGCGCCGGGAGCGGTCGCGCCCCGTCGGCCGGCGAGGACGAGGTTCCGTACGCCGTGCCGGGCGACGAGGTGCCGCGCCACGAGCCCGCCGAGCGTGCCGGTGCCACCGGTGACGAGGACGGTGCCGTCGCCGTAGGGAGCCGTGGTGAGCACGACCTTGCCGATGTGGCGGGCCTGCGCCATCAGCCGGAACGCCTCCTTGGCCCGGCCGACGGGCAGCTGACGGACCGGCAGCCGCGTCAGGGCGCCGGCCGCGAACAGCTCGACGACCTCGGTGAGGATCTCCTGGATGCGGTCGGGGCCGGCGTCCACCAGGTCGAAGGCCCGGTAGGAGACGTCGAGGCCGGTACGGATGTCGGTCTTGCCGAGTTCCGCGAACCGGCCGCCCGGCGCGAGCAGGCTCAGGGACGCGTCCACGAACTCGCCCGCGAGCGAGTTGAGGACGACGTCCATCCCGCGCCCGCCGGTCGCCGCCTTGAAGCGCTCGGCGAAGTCGGTCGTACGTGAGGAGGCGATGTGGTCGTCCGCCAGACCGGCGGCGCGCAGCACGTCGTGCTTGCCGGGGCTGGCGGTGCCGAAGACCTCCGCGCCCCAGAGCGTGGCGAGTTGGGTGGCGGCCATGCCCACACCACCGGCGGCGGCATGGACGAGCACCCGGTCTCCGGGGCGTACGTCTGCGACGTCGCGCAGGCCGAACCAGGCGGTGAGGAACGCGGACGGCACGGCGGCCGCCTCGGCGAAGCCCCACCCGGCGGGGACCGGCACGACGAGGCGCCGGTCGGCCACGCAGGAGGATCCCAGCGACCCGGGGAGCAGGCCGAACACCCGGGCCCCCGGGGCCAGGTCGTCCACGCCGGGCCCGACCTCGGTGACCACGCCCGCCGCCTCGACGCCGAGCGGCTGGGGGTCGCCCGGGTAGAGGCCGAGCACGGTGAGCACGTCGCGGAAGGTCACGCCGGTGGCCCGGACGGCGACGCGTACCTCGCCCACCGCGAGCGGCGGTTCGGGGCAGGGGGCGGCGGACAGAGCGTCGACCGTGCCGTTCGCGCCGGCTTCGAGGCGCCACCCGCCGGCGGGCAGGACGATCGCGTCGGAGCCCGCGCGTGCGAGCCGTGGCGCGGTGACCGCGCCCGCCCGGACGGCGACCTGGGGCTCCCCGCAGGTCAGCGCGGACGCGAGGGCGCGCGCCGACTCGGGGGTGCCGTCGAGGTCGGCGAGGACGATCCGGTCGGGGTGCTCCGCCTGGGCGGAGCGCACGAGGCCCCACGCGGCGCGCGCGGCGAAGTCGGCGGGTTCGTCGGCGGACACCGCGACGGCGCCGCGCGTGACCACGGCGAGCCGGGCGCCGGCCCCGTCCCCGTCGTCGGTGAGGAAGTTCCGCAGGACCGCGAGGACTTCGGCCGTCACCCGGTGCGAATCCGCCACGGGATCGGCACCGGGGTCCGCGACGACCGGGAGGAGTACGGTGTCGGGCGCCTTCGCGCCGACCTCGGCGCCCGCGGCCCGCAGCCCGTCCACGAGCGTGGAGACGTCGGGCGAGTCGGCACCGGTCGACGTGCCTGCCGGAATCCCGGTCAGGGCGAAGCGACGAGCCGGGGCACCGGTGGGCTCGACGGGCACCCAGTGGGTCTCGAAGAGCGCGTCGGGCACGGCGGGCGCCGCGGCGGGCCGCAGGCGCAGCGAGCCGATCGCCGCCACCGGCAGGCCGTCGGCGTCGGACAGTTCCACCGCGAGGGCGCCTGCCTCACCCGTACGGGAGAGACGGGCGCGGACGGCCCGGGCGCCACGGGCGAACACCCGTACGCCGGTCCACGCGAACGGCAGACCGCCGTGCGCGGGGTCGGTGATCAGGCCGCCGACGCCAATGGCGTGCAGGGCGGCGTCGAGCAGGGCCGGGTGCACCGCGCAGCGGTCCGCGTCGGCGACCCCGGCGGGCAGCTCGACCTCGGCGAACACCTCGGCCGCCGGGCCCTCGCCACGTCGCCACGCCGCGCGCAGGCCCTGGAACGCGGGCCCGTAGCCGAAGCCCGCGTCGGCGAGCCCCGCGTACATCGCGGCGACGTCGGCGGGCTCGGCGCCCGCGGGCGGCCACTCCCCCGCCGCAGGCCCGGCCTCGGGCACCTCGCCCAGCACGCCGGTGGCGTGGCGGGTCCAGTCCCCGTCGGTACGCGCGTGCAGGGCGACCGCCCGGCGGCCGTCGTCCTCGGCGGCACCGACGGTGACGCGTACCTCCACGGCGCCGTCCACGGGCAGGACCAGCGGCGCTTCGAGCGTCAGTTCCTCCACGCCGCCCGCGCCGGTCCGGTCGGCGGCGGCGAGCGCCAGCTCCAGCAGGGCCGTGCCGGGCAGCAGCACCGCGCCGCGCACGACGTGTTCGGCCAGCCACGGCCGCGCCGACGGGGACAGCCGCCCGGTGAGCACGGCGCCGCCGTCCGGCAGGTCGACGGCCGCGGCCAGCAGCGGGTGTCCGGCGGCGGACAGACCCGCGCTCCGGAGGTCGGCGGCGGGAGCGGCGGGCAGCCAGTAGTGCTCGCGCTGGAAGGCGTACGTGGGCAGGGCGACGCGCGCGCCGCCCCGGCCGGCGAAGTACGCGGCCCAGTCGAGCGGGAGACCGTCGGCGTGGGCACGGGCCAGCGCGTCGGTGAGCGCGGCCGTGTCGGGGCGGTCGGCGCGCAGCAGCGGCACGGTCAGCGGCTCACGCTCCTCACCTGCCCCGGCGCCGTCGGACTCGGCCAGGGTGCCCTGCGCCATCGCGGTGAGCACACCGTCCGGGCCGATCTCCAGGTAGCGGACGGCGCCCGCCGCTCGCAGCCCGAGGACCGCGTCGTGGAAGCGCACGGTCTCGCGCACGTGCCGCGCCCAGTGGTCGGGCGAGCGGACGTCGTCGGCGGTGAGCGGGCGACCGGTCAGCGCCGAGACCACCGGCACCGTCGGCGTACGGAACTCGAGGCCCGCCACGACCGAACGGAACTCCGCGAGCATCGGCTCCATCAGCGGCGAGTGGAAGGCGTGCGACACGCGCAGCCGCCTGGTCCGGCCCCCTTCGGCGGCAAGCCGCGCGGCTGCGTCCGTGACGCCGGCCTCGGCGCCGGACAGGACCAGCGAGCGCGGTCCGTTGACGGCGGCGAGTGCGACCTCGTCGCCGAGGAGCGGTCGCACCCGCTCCTCGGTCGCCTCCACGGCGATCATCGCACCGCCCTCGGGCAGCGCACCCATCAGCCTGCCGCGCGCGGCCACGAGCACCGCCGCGTCGGGCAGCGTCAGCACGCCCGCGAGGGCCGCCGCGGTGATCTCGCCGAGCGAGTGCCCGGCGATCAGGTCGGGGACGACACCCCAGGAGCGCAGCAGCGCGGCAAGCGCGAACTCGACGGCGAACAGCGCGGGTTGTGCGTACTCCGTACGGTCGAGCACCTCTGCGGGGCCGGTCAGGACCAGGTCGCGCAGCGGGCGGTCGAGCAGGCGGTCGAACTCCGCGCACACCGCGTCGAACGCGTCGGCGTAGGCGGGGTGGGCGGTGTACAGCTCGGCGCCCATGCCCACGCGCTGCGCGCCCTGGCCGGTGCACAGGAACGCCGTACGCCCCTGGCGCGCGGCGACGGGCCGGGCTCCGGCGAGGCCTGCGAGCAGCTCGTCGGTGCCGGAACCGGCGGCGGCGAGGCGGTACTCGAAGGCGGTACGGGTGGTGGCGAGCGCCCGGGCGACCGCCACCGGGTCGGCGTCCGCGTGCACGGCGACGTGGGCGCGCAGCCGCTCGGCCTGGGCGAGCGCCGCCTCGGGCGACCGGCCGGACACCACCCACGGGACGTCCCCGGCGGGGTCGAGAGGCCCGGAGGGCCTGATGTCCTCGACGGGCGGGGCCTGTTCGAGGATGACGTGCGCGTTGGTGCCGCTGACGCCGAACGAGGACACACCCGCGCGGCGCGGCGCGCCCGTCTCGGGCCACGGCGTCTCCTCCGTGAGGACGGAGACGGCTCCCAGGCTCCAGTCGACGGCCGTGGAGGGGCGGTCGACGTGCAGGGTGGCGGGCAGGGTGCCGTGGCGGAGCGCGAGGACGGTCTTGATGACGCCCGCGGCGCCGGACGCGGCCTGCGTGTGGCCGAGGTTCGACTTCACCGAACCGATCAGCAGCGGACGGTCCCGGTCCTGCCCGTACGCCGCCTGCAGCGCCTGTGCCTCGATGGGATCGCCGAGGGCGGTGCCGGTGCCGTGGGCCTCCACGGCGTCGACGTCGGACGGCGCGAGTCCCGCGCCCGTCAGCGCGGCGCGGATCACGCGTTGCTGCGACGGGCCGTTGGGCGCGGTCAGCCCGTTGGAGGCGCCGTCGGAGTTCACGGCGGAGCCGCGCAGCACGGCAAGCACCTCGTGGCCCCTGCGGCGCGCGTCGGACAGCCGCTCGACCAGCAGCAGGCCCACGCCCTCGCCCCAGCCGGTGCCGTCGGCGGCGTCGGCGAACGCCTTGCAGCGCCCGTCGGCGGCCAGGCCGCCCTGCCGCCCGAACTCGACGAAGACGCCGGGGGTGGCCATCACGGTGACGCCGCCCGCGAGCGCGAGGTCGCACTCGCCGGACCGCAGCGCGGCGGCGGCCCAGTGCAGCGCGACGAGCGACGACGAGCAGGCGGTGTCGAGGGTGACCGCCGGGCCCTCCAGGCCCAGTACGTAGGCGAGCCGGCCGGAGACCACGCTGCCGGACGTGCCGGTGAGCAGATGGCCCTGCAGCTCGTCGGGCGTGCCGTAGAGACTGGTCAGGTAGTCCTGGCCGCCGTAGCCGACGAACACACCGGTCTTGCTGCCCCGCACCGAACGGGGGTCGATGCCCGCGCTCTCCAGGACCTCCCACGCGGTCTCCAGGAGGAGCCGCTGCTGCGGGTCCATGCCGACGGCCTCGCGGGGGCTGATGCCGAAGAACCCGGCGTCGAAGGCGCCCGCCGAGTCGAGGAAGGCGCCGACCTTCTCGTAGCCCGCGTCGGTGACGTCCCACCCTCGGTCGGCGGGGAAGCCGCCCATCGCGTCGCGGCCTTGGAGCACCAGCTCCCACAGCCGCTCGGGCGAGTCGACGCCGCCGGGGAACCGGCAGGCCATGCCGACGATGACGACCGGGTCGTCCTCGATCGCGGTCCGCGTGGCCGGCTCGGCGACGACGGCGCCGGTGGCGGCGCCCGGCAGCCGGTCGAGCAGATGGTCGACGAGCGCCTCGGGCGTGGGGTGGTCGAAGACGAGGGTGACGGGCAGTTTCAGGCCGGTCGCGTCGCGCAGGCGGTTGCGCAGCTCGACGGCGGTCAGCGAGTCGAAGCCCAGCTCCTGGAACGCGCGGCCCTCGGGGAGCGAGGCGGCCGACGTGTGGCCCAGTACGGCCCCGGTCTCACCGAGCACCAGGTCGAGGAGGGCCGCCCGGTCGAGGGGTACGGCGCCGTCCCGCGCCGGCTCGGGCGCGGCGGGCTCGGCGGCCTCGGGCAGGCCGGCGAGCAGGGGGCTGCGCCGGGCCACGGTGAACGTCGAGGCGAACACCGGCCAGTCGATGTCCGCGACGGCCAGCGCTGCCTCGTCCCTGCCGAGCGCCCCGCGCAGCGCCGCGACGGCGCGCTCGGGTGCCATGGCGGGCAGGCCCCAGCGGGCCATCTGCTCGCGTGCGGGTCCATCGGACATGCCCGCGCCGCCCCAGTGGCCCCAGGCCACGGCGGTGGCGGGCAGCCCCTCGGCGCGGCGCCGCAGCGCCAGCGCGTCGAGGTGGGCGTTGGCGGCGGCGTACGCGGACTGGCCGCTGCTGCCCCAGACGCCCGCACCCGAGGTGAACAGCACGAAGGCGGAGAGATCCTGGTCGCGGGTCAGTTCGTCCAGGTGGCGTGCGCCCGCGACCTTGGCGGCGGCGACCTCGGCGAGGTCGTCCGGGGTCACGTCGGCGAGCGGCTTGTACCGCTCGATGCCCGCGAGATGGAAGACGGCGCCGACGGGGTGCTCGGCGAGCAGCCGGGCCAGCGCGTCGCGGTCGGCGGAGTCGCAGGCGACGACGTCGACCGCCGCGCCCAGCGCGGTCAGTTCGGCGACGAGGTCCCGTGCGCCGGGCGCGTCGGGGCCGCGCCGGTTGGTGAGCACGAGCCGCTCGGCACCGGCGCCGGCGAGCCAGCGGGCGACGTGTGCGCCGAGGCCGCCGGTGCCGCCGGTGACCAGGACGGTCCCCTCGGGACGCCAGTCGGCGCCGCCGGGGCCGCCCGGGGCGCGGCGCAGCCTCCTGCCGAACGCGCCGGACGCGCGGACGGCCACCTGGTCCTCGTCGCCCGCCAGGACGGCCGCGAGCCGGTCGGCCACGCGTCCGTCGACCTCGGCGGGCAGGTCGACGAGACCGCCCCAGGCCCGGGGCCGCTCCAGGGCGGCCACCCGGCCGAGACCCCAGACCTGCGCCGTCGCCGGGTCCCCCACGGCGTCGGAGGGCCCGACGGCGACCGCGCCGCTGGTCACGCACCACAGCGGAACGCCGTCGAGGGCCTGCACCAGGGCGAGTACCCCGGGCAGCGGCTCGGGATCGCCGGGCGCGACCAGGACCAGGACGCCCGCGTAGCCGCCCAGGTCACCCACGCCGGCGAGCAGATCGGCCGTGGTACGGACGAGGTCCATACGGGCGGACAGGGCGGTGGCCACGGTGTCGGCCCAGGTGTCGCCCTCGGGGAGCACGGCGAGCCAGCGGCCGGCCGGGGCGCCGGAGACGGTCAGGGGCGTCCAGTCGACGCGGTAGCGCCACGAGTCGACGGCGGTCTCGTCCGCGTGCCGCTCGTGCCAGGCGGCGAGGAGCGGGTGGACGGCGGCGAGCGGCTCCCGCTCGGTGTCGCCCGCGCCGAGCGCGGCGGCGAGGTCGTCGGCCGAGCCGCGCACGGCGGTCCAGAACTCCGCGTCCCCGCCCTGGTCCTGGGCGGGCACGTCGAGCCAGTAGCGCTCGCGCTGGAAGGCGTACGTCGGCAGCGGCACCGGCCGCGCCCCGGGCAGGGCGGCCGTCCAGTCGACCGGCACGCCCCGTACCGCGGCCTCGGCGAGCGAGGCGAGGAACGTGGCGGGGCCACCGTCGCCGCGGCGCAGGGAACCGACGGCGAGGACCCTGTCGTCGGCCTCCTGCACGGCGGCGGTGAGCACGGGGTGCGGGCTGACCTCGACGAACGTGCCGTAGCCCGCGTCGAGGAGCGTGCGCGTGGCGGTGTCGAAGCGGACCGGCTCCCGCAGGTTGCGGAACCAGTACGCGGCGTCGAGGCCGGTCGTGTCGAGGAAGCCGCCGGTCACCGACGACACGAACGCGACGTCGGCGGCGCGGGGCCGGATCGCGGCGGTGGCGGCGAGGACCTCGGCGCGTACGGCCTCGACCTGCGCGGAGTGCGACGCGTAGTCGACGGGAATCCGCCGGGCCCTCAGTCCGTCGCGGTCGGCCGCGGCCGTCAGTTCGTCCAGGGCCGAGGCGTCGCCGGACACGACGGTGGCGGCGGGGCCGTTGACGGCGGCCACCGACAGCCGCTCGCCCCACGGCGCCAGCAGCTCGCGCGCGGCGTCCTGGGCGAGCGGCAGCGCCACCATGCCGCCCCGGCCCGCGACCGCGCGCAGGGCCCGCGCGCGGGCGGTGACCAGCAGGGCGGCGTCCTCGAGGCTCAGCGCGCCCGCGACGCAGGCGGCGGCGATCTCGCCCTGCGAGTGGCCGACGACGGCCGCCGGCTCGACGCCGTGGGCGCGCCAGAGCGCGGCGAGGGACACCATCACGGCCCACAGGGCGGGCTGGACGACGTCGACGTTCTCCAGCGCGGCCGGGTCGGCGAGGACCTCGCGCAGCGACCAGTCCACGTGCGGGGCGAGCGCGGAGGCGCACTCGTCCAGGCGGCCGGCGAACTCGGGCGAGGCGGCTGCCAGTTCGAGGGCCATGCCGACCCACTGGGCCCCCTGCCCGGGGAAGACGAAGGCGACCCGGCCGGGTCCGCCCGCGAGGCCTCGGACGACGCCCGCCGCGGGGTTCCCGGCGGCGAGGGCGGCGGTACCGCGCAGCAGCTCTGCCCGGTCCGCGCCGACGACGACGGCGCGGTGCTCGAAGGAGGACCGGGTGGTGGCCAGGGCGAGGGCGATGTCGCGCGGCTCGGCGGTGGGCCGCTCGGCCAGGTGCGCGAGGAGCGCGGCGGCCTGGCCGCGCAGGGCGTCCTCGGTGCGGCCGGACAGCGCCCACGGCACCGGCCCGGCCGCGTCCGCGCGCTCGGGCTCGGGCTCGGCGGCGGGCGCCTCCTCCACGATGACGTGCGCGTTGGTGCCGCTGACGCCGAACGCGGACACGCCGGCCCGGCGCGGCCGGTCGCCCGCGGGCCAGGCGCGGGCCTCGTCGAGCAGCCGTACGTTGCCCGCCGACCACTCGACCTTCGGCGTGGGGGCGTCCACGTGCAGGGTCTTCGGCAACACGCCGTGCCGCAGCGCGAGTACGGCCTTCAGCACGCCGGCGACACCCGCCGCGGCCTGCGTGTGGCCGAGGTTGGACTTCACCGAGCCCAGCCACAGCGGCTCGGCCCGTTCGGCGCCGTACGCGGCGAGCAGCGCCTGCGCCTCGATCGGGTCGCCGAGGACCGTGCCCGTACCGTGCGCCTCGACGAGGTCCACGTCGGAGGGCGAGAGCCTGGCGTCGGCGAGAGCGGCCTTGATGACCCGCTGCTGTGCCGGGCCGTTCGGGGCGGTGAGGCCGCTGCTGGCTCCGTCCTGGTTGACGGCCGAGCCGCGCAGCACGGCGAGGACCGGGTGGCCGAGGCGGCGGGCGTCGGAGAGCCGCTCGAGGAGGAGCACGCCCGCGCCCTCGCCCCAGCCGGTGCCGTCGGCGGCGGCCGCGAACGGCTTGCACCGGCCGTCGGGCGCCAGACCGCGCTGGCGGGAGAACTCGACGAACGTGGCGGGCGAGGACATGACGGTCACACCGCCCGCGAGCGCCATCGCGCACTCCCCCGACCGCAGGGACCGCATCGCGAGGTGCAGCGCCACGAGCGACGCCGAGCAGGCCGTGTCGACGGTGGCCGCCGGGCCCTGGAGACCCAGGACGTAGGCGAGGCGTCCGGACAGGACGCTGGCCGCGTTTCCTGTGCCCGCGTACCCCTCGACGCGGTCGAGGACGGGCCGCGCGGCGGAGATGTAGTCCTGGCCGTTGGTGCCGAGGAAGACGCCGACGTCGGCGCCGCGCAGCGACCTCGGGTCGATCCCCGCGCGCTCGACGGCCTCCCAGGCGGTCTCGAGGGCGAGCCGCTGCTGCGGGTCCATCGCCAGCGCCTCACGCGGCGAGATGCCGAAGAACCCGGCGTCGAACTCCGCCGCCCCGTCGAGGAACCCGCCCTCACGCACGTACGACGTACCCGCGTGCTCCGGATCCGGGTCGTACAGGCCCTCCACGTCCCAGCCCCGGTCGCCCGGGAACGGGGACAGCGCGTCACGGCCCTCCGCGAGCAGCCGCCACAGGTCCTCGGGGGACGCGACGCCGCCGGGGAAGCGGCAGCCCGCGCCGACCACCGCGACGGGTTCGGCGGCGCGTTCGGCCGTCTCGCGCAGCGTCCGGCGCGCCTGGGTCAACTCGCCCGTGACCCACCGCAGGTGGTCGAGCAGCTTGCTCTCGTTCTCCACGTTCAGGACTTCCCGAGCTCGTTTTGGATGAAATCGAAGATCTCGTCGGCGGATGCCGTGCTCAACTGGTCGGCGGCGGCCGGGGACCCGGCGGTCACCGGCGTCCACTCGCCCAGCAGGCGGCGCAGCTCGGCGGTGACCCTCGCGCGGGTCGCCTCGTCCGCCGCGGCCGGGTCGAGCCCGGCGAACCGGTCGAGGTCGGCCACCGACGGCGCCGTCCCGGCGGGCGCGAGCCCGGCCGCGAGATGCGCGGCCAGGTCGTCCCCGGTGGGGTGGTCGAAGACCAGCGTGAGCGGCAGCGTGAGCCCGGTGGCCCGGGTCAGCCTGTTGCGCAGCTCCACCGCGGTGAGCGAGTCGAACCCGAGGTCGAGGAAGCCGCGTTCGGTGTCGACGGCCGCCGGGTCCCGGTGCCCGAGCACGGCGGCGACCGAGGTACGGACCAGGTCGAGGACGACCCGCCCGCGTTCGGCGGCCGACAGGCCCACGACGCGCTGCCGCAGCTCCGCCTCGGCGGGAGCCGCGCCCGCACCCGGCGCGACGGCACGGTGGGCCTCGGGAATGCCGGAGATCAGCGGGCTTGGCCGTACGGCGTGCAGGGAGGGCGCGAGCCGCGCCCAGTCCACGTCCGCGAGGACCACGGCCGGGTCGCCGCCGGCGATCTCCCGGCTGAGCGCTTCGACGGCCCGCTCGGGGTGCATGGACCTCAGGCCGTCGCGGTCCAGCCGCCTGCGCACCTCGTCCGCGTCGGCCATGCCGCCGCCCGCCCACGCGCCCCACGCCACCGAGGTGGCGGGCAGGCCCGCGGCCCTGCGGCGCTCGGCGAGGGCGTCGAGGTGGGCGTTGGCCGCGGCGTAGTTCGCCTGTCCCGCACCGCCCACGACACCGCCGAGCGCGCCGAACAGCACGAACGCTTCCAGGGGCAGACGCTCCGTCAGCTCGTGCAGCGCGGTCGCGGCGTCGGCCTTGGCGCGCAGCACCGTCGCCAGCCGCTGCGGGGTCAGGGAGTCGTGCACGCCGTCGTCGAGGACGCCCGCCGTGTGTACGACGGCCGTCAACGGCGGTCCGTCGGCGGCGATCCGGTCGAGCAGGGCGCCGAGCGCGGTGCGGTCGGCCGCGTCGCAGGCCTCGGCCACGGCTCGGGTACCGAGCGCGGTGAGCTCCGCCACCAGCTCCGCCGCACCCTTGGCGGCCGGTCCTCGCCTGCTCACCAGGACGACACGGTCGGCGCCCGAGCGGGCCGCCCAGCGGGCCACGTGCCCGCCCAGGGCGCCCGTACCGCCGGTGACCAGGACGGTGCCGGTGGGACGCCACCCCTCGGGTGCGGGGGTGGTCGCGCGGACGAGCCTGCGGCCGAGGACGCCCGTGGCGCGCACGGCCACCTGGTCCTCGCCGTCGATCCCGGCGAGCACGTCGCACAGCAGGCCGACGGCGTCGCCGTCCGGGTCGGCGGGCATGTCGACCAGGCCGCCCCAGCGGTGCGGCGCCTCCAGGCACAGCACCCGGCCGAGGCCCCAGACCTGCGCCTGCGCCGGGTCGGCGACGTCGCCTTCGGCCACGCCCATGGCGTCGGCGGTCACGCACCACAGCGGTGCGGACGAGTCGGCGTCGCCCAGCGCCTGCGCGAGCACCAGGGTGGCGGCGGTGCCGTCCTGGCCGAGCGCGAGCAGCGACAGGACACCGTCCACAGGGCCCGCGACCCGCTCGGCGAGCCGGGCCCGGTCGGGAGTCTCGGGTACGACCAACTCGACGGCGTCCACGCCCCGTTCGGAGAGACCGCGCAGGGACGCCCGTACGAGCGGGTGATCCGCGCGGGCGGCCGGGACGGCCACCACCCAGCGTCCGAGCAGCGGCTTCTCGGACCGGCCGTCGACCCGCTCCCAGCGCACGCGGTAGCGCCACGACGCGACGGGGTCGGCCGACGGCCGCTCGGGAGTCTCCGGCCAGAAGCGGGTGCGCTGGAACGGGTACGTCGGCAGGTCGACCTGGCGCGCCCCGGTGCCGGCGAAGAAGGCCGGCCAGTCGACGGCCGCGCCGGACCGGGCGAGCCCCTCGACCAGGGCGAGCGCCTCGGGCCTGCCCTTGCGCAGCAGGGCCACGGCGCCCTCGGTCAGCGCGGCGAGCACACCGTCCGGGCCGACCTCGACGAGGGTGGTGGCCCCGGCGGCCCGCAGCGCGGCGACACCGTCGGCGTACCGCACGGCATCCCGCGCGTTGCGCAGCCAGTACCCGGGTGTGCCCATGTCGTCGACGGCACCGGTCACCGTGGACACGACCGGGATCGCGGGCGTGCCGTAGGCCACGGTGTCGAGGACGCGCTCGAACTCGGCGAGCATCGGTTCCACCCGATGCGAGTGGAAGGCATGACTGACCGTCAACCTCTTGGTCCTGCGGCCCTGTTCGGACCAGTGGGCCGCGACGGCGAGAACCGCCTCCTCGTCACCGGAGACGACGACCGACGACGGCCCGTTGACCGCCGCGATCCCCGCACCCACGACCAACGACGGAACGACCTCCTCCTCAGAGGCCTCCACGGCCACCATCGCACCACCCACGGGCAGCGCCCCCATCAGCCGCCCACGAGCGGCGACGACGGTCACCGCGTCCCGCAGCGACCACACACCCGCCACATACGCGGCCACCAACTCACCGATGGAGTGGCCCACAAGGTGGTCCGGGCGTACGCCCCACGACTCCAGGAGCCGGTAGAGGGCGACCTCGACCGCGAACAGCGCGGGCTGCGCGTACGCCGTGTCGTCCAGACCCTCACCCGAAGCGATCACCTCACGCAACGGACGATCAAGGACCGTGTCGAACTCCGCGCACACCGCGTCGAACGCCTCCGCGAACACCGGAAACGCCACAGCCAGTTCCTCGCCCATACCCCGACGCTGCGCACCCTGCCCCGTGAACAGGAACGCCGTCGAGCCGTCCTCCCCGGCCACGACCGGGTCGAGGTCGGCCAGGCCGGCCAGCAGTCCGTCGTGGTCGGCGGCGGCCACCACGGCGCGGTGCTCGAAGCGGGACCGCGCGGTGGCCAGCGTCAGGCCGATGTCGGCCGGACGCACCTCGGGGTGGGCCGTCACGAAGGCGTGCAGCCGCTCGGCCTGTGCCCGCAGGGCCGTCTCCGTACGCGCCGACAGCAGCCACGGCACCACGGCGTCGGGGCCCGACGCGACAGGTGTCGCGGCCCCCACGGGTGCGACCGGCTCGGTGGGCTCGCCCTCCTCGATCACGACGTGCGCATTGGTCCCGCTCACGCCGAACGACGACACACCCGCGCGGCGGGGACGCCGCCCCGCCGGCCAGGGCCGCGGCTCGGTGAGCAGCCGTACCGCGCCGGCCGACCAGTCGACCTTCGGGGACGGCTCGGTGACGTGCAGGGTGCGCGGCAGTTCGCCCGCGTTCAGCGCGAGCACCATCTTGATGACGCCCGCGACGCCCGCGGCGGCCTGGGTGTGGCCCAGGTTCGACTTGACCGAGCCGAGCCACGCGGGTTCGGCGCGGTCCTGGCCGTAGGTCGCCAGCAGCGCCTGCGCCTCGATCGGGTCGCCCAGCGTGGTGCCCGTGCCGTGCGCCTCGACGGCGTCCACCTCGGACGGTTCGAGACCCGCGTTGGCCAGCGCCTGGCGGATGACCCGCTGCTGGGAGGGGCCGTTCGGCGCGGTGAGGCCGTTGGAGGCGCCATCCTGGTTGATGGCCGTGCCACGGACGACCGCCAGGACCTGGTGCCCGTTCCTGCGCGCGTCCGAGAGCCGCTCCACAAGCAGCATGCCCGCGCCCTCCGACCAGCCCGTGCCGTCGGCGCTCCCGGAGAAGGCCTTGCACCGGCCGTCGACGGCCAGGCCGCGCTGGCGGGAGAAGTCGACGAACACGTCCGGGGTCGCCATCACGGTGACACCGCCGACGAGCGCCATCGAGCACTCGCCGGTACGCAGCGACTGGACGGCCCAGTGCAGGGCGACCAGCGAGGACGAGCACGCGGTGTCGACCGTGACGGCGGGGCCCTCCAGGCCGAGGACGTACGAGATACGGCCGGAGAGCACGCTCGCGGAGTTGCCGATGCCGACGTACCCCTCGGCGCTCTCGACGCCCGGCCGGAGCAGGGACACGTAGTCCTGGCCGTTGGTGCCGAGGAAGACGCCGACGTCCTTGCCGCGCAGCGACTTCGGGTCGAGGCCCGACCGTTCGACGGCCTCCCAGGCGGTCTCGAGGGCGAGCCGCTGCTGCGGGTCCATCGCCAGCGCCTCACGCGGCGAGATGCCGAAGAACCCGGCGTCGAACTCCGCCGCACCGTCGAGGAACCCGCCCTCACGCACGTACGACGTCCCCGCGTGCTCCGGATCCGGGTCGTACAGGCCCTCCACGTCCCAGCCCCGGTCGCCCGGGAACGGGGACAGCGCGTCACGGCCCTCCACGAGCAGCCGCCACAGGTCCTCCGGCGTCTCCACGCCGCCGGGGAGGCGGCAGGACATGCCGACGACGGCGATCGGGTCGTCGCCCGCCGTGCCGACGGCGACGGCCGCGACCGGTGCGCTCCGCTCGCCCAGCAGCTCGCCGCGCAGGTGCTCGGCGAGCGCACGCGGGTTCGGGTGGTCGAAGACCAGCGTCGCGGGCAGCCGCAGACCGGTCGCGGCGGCGAGGCGGTTCCGCAGTTCCACCGCCGTCAGCGAGTCGAAGCCCAGCTCCTTGAAGGCGTGACCGGGTGTCACGGCGTCGCCGTCCGCGTGGCCGAGGACCACGGAGGCATGGCCGCGGACCAGGTCGAGCAGGAGCCGGGGGGGGGGGGGGGGGGCGGGGGGGGGGGGCCCCCGGGGGGGCCGGGGGGGGGCGGGCGCCGGCGGGGGGGGGGGGCGCCCCGGGCCCCCCCCGCGGGCCCCCCCCCCCCCCCC
>NZ_JBEZYN010000027.1:0-100627 GCF_040638605.1 Streptomyces sp. NPDC026092 | reverse complement strand
CTCCTTGCACGTTGACGGAGACGCAGGGCTGCTCGACCTGCTCCGCGCCTGGGAGCCGGAGGAGAAGTAGGACGTAGCGGGGGCGGTTGGCCGCGTCTCGAGCCGGTAGGACACGACTCTTCGCCAGGTTCGTCGGTCGCGGCACCGGGCTCAAACCCGCGAGGCGGCCTCTGGGCGTCACCAGACCACGGGGCGCGCGAGCGTCGGTATCCCACGGACATGTCGGACGCCGAGTGGGCGGTGGTCCGGCCACTGCTGCCGGTGCCGGGCCGGCTGCGGGGCCGGGGCGGGCAACTGGAGGCCTATTGCCACCGCGCGATGCTGGACGCGATCCGCTACCTGGTCGATAGCGGACGCGGTCGTCGGCTCTGACAGTCGCGGCTTCGACGGCGGCAAGCCGATCAACGGGCGCAAGCGGCACGTCGTCGTCGACACCCTTGGCCTGATGCTCGCGGTGATGGTCACCGCAGCGGATGTGGGCGACTGCGCCGCGGCCCAGTCCTGCTCACCCAGTCACTGCCGCACACCGCCTGCCGGCCCTGGTCCGGGCCGACGGCGGATACCCCGGCAGCCTCGTCGAGTACTGCCTCGCGGCCCTCGCCCTGGTCCTCGCCATCGTCAAACGCAGCGACGACATGCGCGGCTTCGTCGTGCTGCCCAAGCGTTGGATCGTCGAGCGGTTCTTCGCCCACCTGCTGCGAAGTCGCCGTCTCGCGCGCGACTTCGAGCGTTCCATCGCCGGCGCGGAGGCGACGGTCTGCTGGTCGATGACGATGCTCAGGACCCGCCGCGTTGCCCGGCCACGTCCTTCGCGAGCGTGAATCGGCCAGTTGCCGCATATGGTTTCGAGCCCCGGACCGGTGTGCCGTGGCGGGACGTACCCGGCGGGTACGGGCCGTGGGGCCGGGTCTGCGACCTGTTCCGCCGATGGCAGCGGGACGGCACCTGGCACCGGATCCTCACCCGGCTCCATGCCCTGGTCGATCACGTGCACGCAGACCGGGATCAAACGCGTTAAATCGGCGAACTAGGCGTATGCGGGCTCACAGGTACGGGCGGCGGCGAGGAACATCGAGCGGTCCCCCAAGGCGCAGGGCAAGGGCGACGCTCTGGTCGCGTACGGAACGTGAGGCCTTTCGACCGGTGAGTGACGAGATCGCCCGGGCAGTGGCCCTGGCTGTGATGCCCCGCACAGGACCCACGTCACGTCCTAAGGGAGGTAGTACGCGGGGGTCCCGCGATCCCGCGCCCAGGCAGATCGCGACAGGCCATTTCCGGCATTTGCTATGCAGTGGGGTAGTACGTCACATCCTTGCGCTTCCCTCGGAGCGCCCCTAACCATGGCTGTCGTTCCGGGGATCCCGGTGCGGGCCCGACAGCAGAGCACGTTCGCTCGACCGCCCCAGCCACCTCGCGGAGCGCAGCTCCGCTCCGCCGCCACCGCATTCGGTCGGCATCCCCACATCGTCGTCAGATGGAGAGTTACTCGCGTATGACCGCCCCCACGCAGAACACCACCAGCCGCGTCGCCCGATTCCGCAAGCTGTCCGTCGCAGGCATGGCCACCGCGGGTGCCGCAGCAGCGGCGCTCACGCTGATCCCGTCGCCCGCTCAGGCAGCCCCGGTGTCGGCGAATGTCTCGGCGTCCCAGGTGTCAGCGGCGGAAGCTCCGGCGGCCAAGAAGGCGAAGAAGCAGTACGCCGACAACCTCGACGGCTGGATCAAGGAAGCCCTCGACATCATGAAGTCCGAGAAGATCCCCGGCAGCTACGAGGGCCTGCACCGCAACATCATGCGTGAGTCCTCCGGCAACCCGAACGCCCAGAACAACTGGGACGTGAACGCGCAGAACGGCACGCCGTCGAAGGGGCTGCTCCAGGTCATCCAGCCGACCTTCGACGCCTACCACGTCGACGGCACCCCGCACGACCTGACCGACCCGGTCGCGAACATCACGGCGGCCGCCAACTACGCGGCCGACAAGTACGGCTCCATCGACAACGTCGACTCCGCCTACTGATCGCCGTATCCAGGCAGCGCCTGCCTCTGGCAGCCGTGCCAGGGAACGCGACAAGGGGCCCGGCTGTGCCGGGCCCCTTGTTTTCGTAGCGGGGACAGGATTTGAACCTGCGACCTCTGGGTTATGAGCCCAGCGAGCTACCGAGCTGCTCCACCCCGCGTCGGTGAGTCCACTCTACACAGTGGCTCACGCGGGGTCGCACGCATTTCCCCGTCAGCCAGTCAGCCGCGGACGATGTTCTCCGCCTGGGGACCCTTCTGACCCTGCGTCACGTCGAAGGTGACCGTCTCACCCTCGACCAGCTCCCGGTACCCGTTGCCCGTGATGTTGGAGTAGTGGGCGAACACGTCCGGGCCGCCGTCCTGGGCGATGAACCCGAAGCCCTTCTCAGCGTTGAACCACTTCACGATGCCACTGGCCATGCTGCGTGTCCTTCGAACGTGCCGGGGGCGCCGGCCGGAGTAAGACGGGGACCTCCCCCTGTGGGAAGCCACCCGGCATCCGTTCTACCCCACTCACGTCCCACTCATTCGATCATCGTCCCAATGCGCGTGAGGTTCCGCGCTCGGGCGTGTCCACGGTGCCGTGTCGACATCGCCACGGTGTACACGCGAGAACGCGTCCTTGCCCGTCGAGCGCATCTGCCCGGGGTTCGGGTTGGGATCCGACGACCTCGTACTTTGACGTCGTCAGGTCCTCAGAACGGTCCAGGGTGGGGAACGGCGAGCAGGTGTGGTCCGCTGCCTAAGCGGGCTGTCCGGCACCAGCAGCGCGCGCCTTCGACCAGTCACAGACCGGCGATGTCCCTGGCCCTCTTCAGCACGGCGTCGAGCGTGTCCACCCCCGTGTTGCGCCGGCTCTCGCGCGCCGCCCGGTCCGCCGGCACCAGCCTCGCGGCGACCTGCACGGCGTGGGCGTCCGGGTCGCCGAAGGCGGTCCGCGGGTGTTCTCCCGTCTCCGCGCAGTGCGCCGTGACCTCTTTGACCGCCTGGAGCACGACCGCCCGGTCCACGCCCGGCTGCATGGCCAGCCGTACCTGGAAACGCGCCATCCACTTCTCGCGGTCCTTCTCGCTCGCCGCGTCCGTCGTCTCGGCCTTCTTCGCCATGCGCTCTCCCGGGTGATCGGCAGCCGTCCGTCATGGAGTGGGACGCCGAGGCACCGACGGAGGTTGCTGCAAGTCCATGGCCGACGAACCCGCGCCGCGGGAGCGGGAAGCAGTCCGTTCGGGCCGCCACCGTGCCCTGACTACAGGCTGAGTGCGTCCTCGGCGTTGTCCATCCACGCGGTGACCGAGTTGTCGTCGGACACGTTCAGCCCGGGCGTGGAGGCCTTGAGCGGCAGCTGCTCCAGGTCGGACTCGGTGTTCATGGTCATCGCGATCGAGGAGACCGTCTCGCTCTTGGCGTCCTTCAGGCCTCCCATGAGGCCGGCGTAGGCGGACTGGCCCGGTGCGAGCCGGATGGCCTCCTCGATACCAGGCGCCGTGCCACGCTCCGTCGCCTGCCCGTCCAGGTCACCGAAGGTCACGACGGGGTGGCCGAGCACCCGGCACGGCTTGCCGGACTTGTTGGTGATCTTCAACAGGTAGCTGCTGGTCGTGGGCTCTGCCTGACTCGCGGTGAACGTCACGTCGTAGGTGCTGCAGGGAAAGACGTCGTAGTCCGGATCGGCTGTCGGCGGGGCCGGCTTGGCGGGTGCAGTCGGCTTGACGGGCTTGGTCGGCTTGACGGGCGCGGACGGGTTTGCCGGGCCGGACGGCTTGGCGGGCGCAGACGGTTCGGCGGGCTGCGACGGGGAGGTGGGAGTCGCGGTCGTCGGCACGTCGGTCCCGCCCGCGGCGCCGTCCTCGGAAGGGCCGCAGGCGGTCAGGGTCAGTGCGGACACGGCGAGGAGGGCGGCGGCGACGGCGGCTCTGCGAACGGTACTCATTGCGGTACTCCCCCGATGATGGCGCTCGAACTGCGCTCTGGTGGACACCAGGGTCGCGCGAGAGCTTCACGGTTCGGTGACAGGGCCTTGCCGAATCCACCACGGTTCGTCCCACGGGTTCCGGGCGCCTCCTGCTTGGGCAGGCAACACGGACGGCGGTGTCAGGCGAGTTGCGTCTGGTGACGTCCATGAAGCGCCGAGCTCTGCGGGACATCTGCCCCCGCGCTAGGTGGATCTGGTACTTCCGCATCACCGCGCTCCCCCCATCCACAGACCGGCCACCACGAAGCCGACGGCGGGCGCGCCGACCTGCCAGTGTCCCCGGGGGCCTAGCCCGCCCCGCGGCTAGCGCCTAGACCACAGCCTGCGCCGCGCTCGTGCCCTTCGCGGCGGTGGGCGGGTCCGGGGCGAAGGCGGCGGTCGAGTTCGACGCGGCCGTGGCCCAGGGCATGGTCGCCGGCGCCGGACCGGCAGCACGGGGCGGAGCAGAAGGCCAGCGGCACCGGGCGGAGCGGGCGAGTCGAATGCGGCCCCGTACACTCGCTAGCTGATTCCGCCGCAGGTAAGGACACCACCGCAGTGAACCAGTACGACCCCATGAGCCGGGCAGCAAGCGACGCGCCGATCTACGCGACTCTCGTCCGGGAGCGCGGGGACGTACCGGCGGAGGCGAGGCAGGTGGCCGCGCGGGTGCTGGAGGAAGCGGACCGGGCCGTCGACTTCAGCTCGGTGCGCGCCGTCTGAACGCACGGCGGACGAAAGGCTTCGGCCGCAAGCCAGGAACAGGGCACCGCCGACACGGGCGTTCTTTTCGATGGCGTAGCGGACGAAGCCACACGCGAGCACCGTGTTCCGCGAACAGCAGCCGTGCGTCTCCACGTTCCACCGGAGCTGCTCGTCCCCGTTCCCCAGACTCGCGGCCCTCCGGTGCACCTCAGCCACGGACGCCCTGCTACCCGCAAGGCCCGAAGCCATCCACCCCGTGCCCCGGCTGCTCGACGGTAAAGGTGCTGATCGCCCTCGTCGGCGGCCGACGAACCTGCGGCCCCTGCGCAGGTCCACCCACACGAACCGTGGGCCCGCGACCGCTTCCGCGACTCGGACGACCCGCCCCATCCCGAATTCGGTCGGCTGCCGACTTGGA
Organism: Streptomyces sp. NPDC026092; assembly: GCF_040638605.1. Lineage (NCBI taxonomy): Bacteria > Bacillati > Actinomycetota > Actinomycetes > Kitasatosporales > Streptomycetaceae > Streptomyces > Streptomyces sp. NPDC026092. Next base: position 95,531 of record NZ_JBEZYN010000027.1, on the reverse strand, counting down.
CACACGAACAGTGGCGCAATCTGCCGCAGCGTCAGGTTCGTCCGCCAGTAGGCCGCGACCAGAAGGACCCGGTCCACCCCCACTCCGACCTGTCGGCCAGGCAGCGGTACCACCAGAGCTGTGTGCGCCACTCGCGCCGGTGCGCGAACGGCACTTTCCTCTTCGAATGCACCAACAGCAGCGCGGCCTCCGGCGAGCGCGCCGCCAGGAACATCCTGTACCGCCGTTGAGGACTTCTCCGCTCTCGTGGCCGGCTGGACTTCGAGCTCGTCGGCGACGACAGTCGTGACGAGGACGATGAGCCGGCAACCGGCCGGAACTGACGCCGCGGGTGAGGGGAGACGTCCGGCGCGCGCAGCCCGCCGGAGGGAACGATCGAACCGGTCGTACAGGGAGGGAAGCTCGTGGTGCGGGAGTGCTGGTTCTGCGGGAATGCCACATCGGCTTCATGGCACGACCGCGTCCTGGGGCTGCACCAGGGCACCGACACCACGATGACCGCGTGGATCGTCGTTCTGCGCACGACGTGGCGCCAAGAGGTCGTGCATGTGCCACGCTGTGCCCGCTGCCACTACGGACATCAGATCGAGCAGACCGCGGCGGTGCTCTCCATAGCCGCGTTGATCGCCTTTTCCGCCGGCGGCCAGCTGGACCGACTCCTCGGCATTCTGCCGGCTTCGGGCCCGGAGCGGGCGGTCGCAGCGATCTGGGCGGCCTTCGCCTGCCTGCCCGGTCTCACCTGGATCGCCATCAGACATGGTCGGCTGCCATGGCGGCGTCTGGCACCCCACCGCCTGGGCCATGCCCGCCATCACCCGGAGTTCATCCGGCTCCTGGACGAGGACTGGAAACCCAGGCCGGGTCCCTTCCCCTACTGGGGAAACCCACGGAACCCCCATCGCCCTCCGCCGCCGAGCAGATTCCGACGACTGACCGGACGCGTCTTCGACCTGGCCGGAGCAGCCTGCGTCATCGGCATCCCCATCGCCTACGTGCAGGGCTACGAGGAACTGGCCGGAGGTCTCATCGCGGCGGCGGCAGGACTGTTCTGGCTGTCCTCGAAGATCAAACCCGACAACTGAACGCCGACTCCGAAACTCACGGTCATCGGCCCAAGGGATTCGGCGCAGCCCGGGGCTCTGTCCGGCGGAGGTGGTGGGAGTGAAGCCGTTGCGCTCGTAGTACGCGACCAATTCGCCTCCGCCGCCGGCCCACCAGCCGACTCTCAGGAGCGCCACGCCGGCCCGCCTGGCTTCCCGGAGTCCAACACCAGGGCTCCGACGGGCATCCCGTTCAACTCTGCGATATGGGGGCGTTCTCGGTCAGATATCGCTCCACTCGCTCCACCCCGCCGGGCTGCTGCGAGTACGGCGTCGTGCCCCACTGCTCGGTGTTCCCGCGATCGTTCATCCAGACCACCGCAGAGTCGAGCACGTCCAGAATGGCCGGTGTGCGCCCGTGCGTCGTCGAGGCCGCCTGGCTGGTCTGATCCGTATGCCATGTGTGCTGTCGTTCACGGCGGAAGCTCAGGCACGATGCCTGTCCGGCGGCGCACCCTGCTGAATCCCAGCGACCCATGTTTGCCCCGAGCCAGTCCACCCATCCCGGATTGGCCTTGGTGGGACTCGCCTTGGCGTCTCTAGGTTCCTGACATGCGCATCCATATTGTTGACGCCTTCACCGATCGCCCCTTCGCCGGGAACCCGGCGGCCGTCTGTCTCCTGCCGGCCGGAGAATGGCCCGATGATGCATGAATGCTACGGATCGCGGCCGAGATGAATCAATCAGAGACGGCGTTCGCTCTCCCGCTGCCCGCGTCGTCCGAGGTCGACTGGGCGATACGTTGGTTCACTCCGCTCGTCGAGTCGAGACTGTGCGGCCATGCCACGCTGGCCACCGCGCACGTGCTGCGCGCCGAGCGGGGAATCGTCGGCACCGTGCGGTTCATGAGCCGCCAACACGGCGTCCTCGTCACGCACGCCGGCGAGGAAGGCGGCATAGTCCTGGACTTTCCGGCTGCGGTCAGCACCAACGTGCCTGTGCCAAAAGGACTTTCCGAGGCGCTGGGCGCCGCACCGGAGGCCACCTTCCGTTCGAAAGGACTCGGTGATCTACTGACAGTCCTGCGCGATGAGGCCACTGTCCGGGCCGCCGCTCCGGACCTGGACGCGGTGGCCGCACTAACGCAGCGGGAGGGCCTGCGAGGAGTCATCGTCACGGCTCCAGCCGCCAACTCCGGACTGGGACACGACTTCGTCTCCCGCTTCTTCGCGCCGGCCAGAGGTATCCCCGAGGACCCCGTCACAGGTAGCGCCCACACCGCGCTCGCCCCATTCTGGTCCGCGCGACTTGGCCGCAACGAACTCACCGGCCTTCAGGCGTCCGCGCGCACCGGGCTGGTCCACACGGCCGTACGTGGCAATCGCGTACACCTCACCGGAGACGCCGTTACGGTGCTGGAGGGTACCCTGCGCGCCTCCCCGAGCCTGGGCGGCGGATCATGAGCGGAGCCAGAGCCCGATCACGGCTACGGTGACTGTGCCGTGGAAGGCATAGGCCCGCTTGTCGTCGTACCTCGTGGCCACGGCCCGGAATTCCCCTACGCCGCCCAGACCATGCGCATCCTGCACCACCGCACCGACCTGAAGAACAGCCAGGTCACCACGAGACCGTCTACTCGATTTCGGACCTGACCTCTCATCAGGCATCGCCGCAGCGGCTCGGACAGCTCGCCCGCTCGCAGTGGTCTTGTCATAGCCACTTCGACGAGTACGCCGACGTTCAGAGGACTAGGGCCTGTCCGGCGGATCAGGGCCGGAAAGGACGCGGCGTCTGGCGCATGGGGCCTCCCCAGGCCCTCTGGGCCTAGGGGACGCATCGCAAGGCGCCGGAGCGTCTCGATAGCGGAGCTATCGGGGCGTTTCGGCAACGCGGCGTGGGGGTCCCCCCTGCTCGAAGAGCTTGGGGGAGTGCCGTGCCAGACGCCGCGGCCCCGGCCATGATCCGCCGGACAGGCCCTAGCGGTCGAGCAGTGGCAGCGCGGGGAAGGTGTGGTCCTGCCAGATCACGCGTGAGGCTTCTTCCGGATAGGCGGCGAGGCTTGCCCGGTTCTCGGTGTCGAAGAGTCGAACGAGGCGCTCCCCGGGGTCGTACGCGGGCCAGCCCGGGTCGCCGTGGGCGGCGAAGGACGTCCACGCGGCGCGCATGCGCGCGGACAGCTCCTCAGCCTCCGGGGACGGGCTCTCGCCGATCAACGCTGCGGGCTGGCCGCGGTCCAGGTTGCCGAAGACCAGGGGCACGTCGAGGCCGTGGCATGCACCGAGGACACCGCCCATCCCCGGGGCGGACCAGGTCAGTTCGTAGACGTGGGCGCTGCCTCCGGCAGCGGCTTGGGCCTCGGCGAGGTGGAGGGAGGGCATGCGGAACAACCAGTCGGAGTTCACGAGCTCGTAGAGCTCCTCCGGGCCTGCGGCGGGGAACGCCTCGCGGTAACGGTGTGCGGCGTCCCGGCCGGGGCCGAAGACGCGCAGCGCGGTCTCGGCCTGCTCCGCTGTGACCTGGCCGAGCACGCCGTCGAGTGCGGCCAGCAGCCGAGTTTCGTCGCGGGTGTGGCCGACGAGGAGTTCGATGTCCCGGCCGGCGCCGTTCGCCAGGGCCTGCCAGGGGGTGACCGGCAGGGTGTCGCCGTCGATGACCGGCGAGAAGGGGATCGCCCTGTGTGCGACCGGCCCCCAGCGATCCGCCCAGGTGTTCGTCTTGGCACTGACCGCGTCACCGGCAGCGGCCAGACGGGTGGGGTCCACCCCGGACAGGTCGGCCACCGTGGGCCGTAGTCCCAGCTCGCCGGCGCACGCGGCGGCGATGTCGGCGGCAAGCTCCGGCGAGAAGAACGTACCCTGCACGCTCTGCGCCACGGCCCGGGCGAACAGCCCTGCCGCGCGCTCCGTCGCCAGCAGGGCGGCGACCGATCCGGCACCCGCCGACTGGCCGAAGACCGTGACGCGGCCCGGGTCGCCGCCGAAGGCCCGGATGTTGTCGCGCACCCACTCCAGGGCGGCGATCTGGTCCGACAGGCCCCGATTGGCGGGCGCGCCTTCGAAGTGCCCGTACCCCTCCAGACCCACCCGGTAGTTGAACGTCACCACGACGACGCCGTCACGCGCCAGGCGACCGCCGTCGTACTCGGGAAGACCGGACATGCCGATCGAGTAGGCGCCGCCCTGGATCCACACCATCACCGGCAGACCCGCGACCGGGCTCGGGTCGGGCGACCAGACGTTGACCGTCAGCCAGTCGTCACCTGCGGTGTCCCGCGCCAGCGCGTCCATGCCAAAGTGGCCGCCCTGCGGTGGCGGCGGGCCGTACGACACCGCCGGCCGCACCCCGTCCCATCCCCGTGCTGGCTGCGGCGCGGCGAAGCGCAGCGGGCCGACCGGCGGCTCGGCGAACGGGATGCCGCGGAAGACCGCCATGCCCGCCTCGCGGCTGCCGCGCAGCATCCCGCCCGCCGCGCGGACCTCGGGCCCGGACGCAGCCCCGGCCCCGGAAAGGTCGGAAGGCTCGGACGGCTCCGACGCGCCAACGGTCATCACAGCTCCCTCAATGGGCGGCCTGAACGTTCCGGGATCATGCCCTGCCACCCCTACGCGCGCCAGGCAATTTCGTCGGTGTCGCGGGGCCGTACAGATCGCCGGTGCGAACTTGAACGAAGCCGCGGGCCGCCCGGCGCCGATCGGGACCGCCAGGCCGACCCGCGCCCTCCGCGCCGGGTGCGGCAGACGTGGTGCCATCCCTGGATCGGGCGATGACTGCCGGACCTCGAGCGCCCTCGACGGACCACCACGGCTCACCTTCGGCGGTCAGACAGGGCGGCCATGGACCGACGGTGCCGCCGTCCTCGTGGACGGATACCGGGATCACGCTGTTGCGGGCACATGTTTGCAGGTCTGAGGCTCGGCGACCTCCTGCTGGTGGGTCTGCCACAGTGCGAGGCCCCTGCCGCGCGGGCAGACGCCTGCGCTGGCGTTCCTTGGGTAGCCCGCGCCCTGCCCGCCGTGTGCACGTTCGGTTAGGCTGGCCTTGCCTGGCGTACGGACCCGGGCGTGGTTTGGGTTCCCGTGCCGCAGGTGGGAACAGACGGAGGCAGGGCGCAGGTGAGAAACGGTGACCGAGCCTGTGGGCGGCGTGCGCCCGCTGGGGGCGGGACTCTCATGCGGGTGACGGGGGACGCGGGTTCCCGCCCGGCGCCCAGGACGAGGCGCCGTGGATAAGATCGCGCTCACGGCCGGAGCCTTGTACGTCATCGTCCTGCTCCGAGCAGGAGGAACGTTCGCCGTCGGGTGGCTCGCCGGCGCCGGTGCACGGCGCAGCAGGTTCGCCGGACGGATCTCCTCGGCGAAGTTCCGGCGTGCCGAGCAGGCGATCCAGCGATGGGGTGCGCCGGTAGTGGCCGTCTCCTTCCTGACCGTCGGTTTCCAGACCGCCGCCAACTTCCTCGCGGGCAGCATGCGCATGCCGTTGCCGCGCTACCTCCCCGCCCTGTTCGTGGGCGGAGCGGCCTGGGCGCTGATCTACGCGACCGCGGGGCTGGGCGTGCTCGAAGTACTGGGAAGGCTCTTCGCCGAGCGGACGGCCCTCGGGTTGTCCGCCGTTGCCGTACTCCTCCTCGCGGCGTGCGGGGTGGTGTTGTACCGCAGGAGAAGGGCGGTCCCGTCCTCCAGCGACACCGTGGCCGACGAAGCGTGAGCCCGTCCCGATGCGTGTGCTGCTCTACAGCCGCCACGGCACCGCACGCACGAGCGCTCCGCCACCGCGGGGGCGGACACCAGGGGCGGAGGCGTGCGCGATGGTCGTCGGCCTGATGAGCGCGTCGGTACTCCAGGCAACGAGGGCGCCGTCAGCGCAGCCCTAAGCGCGTTGCGTTTGGATCACCGCACAGCCCAGAGCGGGATGCCCGCGATGTGGAATTCGTCCAGGTAGATGGTCGCGGTCACGCCCGCACGGTCCTGGCGGCGTCACCAACCCCGGCGGCAGCGGACCACCTCTCCCGCAGCCACCTCTGTGACAAAATCCGCGAGTCTTTGGCACGATCGCTCAGTTGTCCTGCCCTGTCCCGTCCTGGAGGAACACCACGGCCATCAATTACGAGCTTGCTCCGGCCTGGTTGCCGTGGTCTGCCGTTGATCCCAGGCTCATCGGCTTTGCATGGGACGAGGAGGAGGCAGCTCAGCTCTCCGCGGTGATCGCCTCCATGGTGCCGCCTGGCGATGCCGGGTGGGAGGAGCGACATCGCTTCACCGCCGAGGTCACGGCGCTTCTGGCTGCCCGATACGGTCGGTGGACCTGTGGATGGGACTGGGCGGTCGGCGAGGGCGGGGGTGGTGGCGTTGTCAGCAGTTGGTGCTGCGCATCCCATTCCGTGGGTGCGCCCGCAGCTACGGCTGCCAACGTGGTCGCTTCGCTGTTGGAGTGGCGCGAGTGGCTGGAGGAGTTGGCCGAGCGGTTCGAGCAGTTGGCTCCGCCGGCGGGAGCGAATGCCGGGGATCGCAGTTGGCACCTGGAACGGGCGGCTACCCGACTGGTGACGGTGGTCGTGGACCGCACGGGTGCCGAATGCGGCTGGTACGGGCTCTGCCGCACGGTGCTGGCATGGTTCCTCTCCTCCACCGGCATGGGACCTGAAGCCGCGCGGGACGCGGTCGACACCGCGGTGGGGGGACGATTCGAGAGTTGGACGGTACCGTCGCGGACCCTGGTCGACTCCGTGGGAGAGGATCTCGCCGTGGATCTGACCGGAGAGCAGCCTTACCGTGACCGCTGACGCCTTGGCTGCCTGGTGCCGGGTCAGGAACCAGGTCGACTGGACTCGGGTGGGTCGTGAGACAGCAGCCCCTGTCCAGGCGGCCGTGGACGGCCTCATCGTCTGGTGCGGTGCGGGGCGGCGTTCCTCGGGCCTCGCTCGAGGCGACCGTTTGCTCGCGGCGCTGGCTCAGTCGCGTGCGGACGCTTCGCGCAAGCGCCCCCTCACCTGCTTGCTGCTCGCCGAATGGCAGCGGCTTGTTCTTGGCGTGCCTGAGGTTCCGTTCCGGCAAGGCGATGCCTTCGCCAAGGGCGGCCGGGAGCGCTACGCACTCACGGCGCACACCCAGCGGGACTTCGAGCGCTGCCTTCGCGACAGCGCCGATCCGCGCGTCCCCCTGGCCTCCCGTGCGGCCAGGGCCTACCTGGACGTGGCCTTCTTTCACCCCTTCCCGGACGGCAACGCCCGCCTCGCCATGCTCGTGCTCGGCTACGTCTTGGAGCTGGAGGGGGTTCGGCTGGATGAGGTCGGTCCCTTGCAGACGACGCGTTACGCGGACGACGCCCTCGGCGCGGCGGACATGGCTGCCCTGGTCTCCGTCCTCATCCACTCGACCCGTCGCCGGGCAATCAGAGCCCGTCGCTGAGACCGGGCCGCCGCATCCGTGCAAGGTGGCCTCGGCCTCCCTTCGGCCGTCAGCGGCTGGATGCGGAGAGGGGCACCGAGGTCGGTGCCGTTGTTGCGATCACAGAGTCGATCAGCGCGATCGAAAGCGCTCCCTAAACCCTTGACTTCGATCGGTCCGATCGTATTGTTTCAGTCGTCGCGTGATGCCGCGTCACCATCCTTGTCACCGGCCCCAGTCCGACCTCGCTGAAGTGCGCGCCCCCGTCAACCCCGCCCGCTCCTCAGGCCTCTCGCTCATCGCCGGCATGCGGGTGGAAACTCTCCTCAGGAGGACACATTGCAACGTCGCAAGGTCCTGACCTCACTTCGCGCCCATGGCGCGCGAGTTCTGACGGCCGCTGTCGCCGCGCTCGCCCTCGCTGCCCTTCCCGTCGCGGCTCCGGGTGCCTTGGCGCAGAGCTTCGAAGTGGCCGGCGCGGCAGCGGGGTTCACCGTGTATACCAATGAGCGGGGCGCCCATCCGCCGGGGCAGACTCAGTACGGCGCAACCAAGGCCACCGTTGTCTACGACGTCTTCGCCTACCGGTGCGACGCGGCCGGATGTACCTCCAACGGTGGGGCCTTGCCCACTCAGGCCACGTACGAGGCCAAGGTCAAGGAGTACATGGGCGCCGGGCAGTTCGGCGGTGAAGCCACCGCTCCGGTCGTGCTCGACTTCGAGGACATCGAGCTCACTCAAGTACCCACGGGGCAGGCGGCGACCAACGCCTACAACCTGTGGCGGCAACTGCTCACCTGGACCCGCAACGCCGCCCCGCAGGCGCCGATCTGCCACTACGGCTACGACTGGCAGACCCGCAACCAGAACCTCATCAAGCAGCTGCACGACGACAACCTGCTCAACTGCTTCGCCCCGCGAGCGTACTTCGACGACGGGCAGTCGCTGGCCTCCTGGACCAGCAGGTTCGACGCGTCGATCGCCCGCGACCGCGCGATGGCGCCGAGTCACCCCATCTACCCCTACGTCAACCCGGTCTCGTTCCCGTCGGAGACGTACCAGCCGGGCAACAGCTGGGCCCACGTCATACAGGCGGTGAAAGCCAAGGCGGACGGTGTCGTGCTCTGGGAGACCAGCGCCAAGAACGCCAACGCCTGCCCCTGGGTGTCTCAGCACTCGTACGAGATGGGCGTCATCACCGGAACCAGCAGCAGTGGCCCCCTCAGGGCCACCGCCACTCCGCCGAGCGGCAACTGCACCGTGTCCCGCGGCGCCCAGGTTCCGATTCCGGTCACGATCACCAACACCTCCAGCGCCACCACGCCCGCCACCCAGATGCTGTCCATCGGAGGGCAGTCACCGGGGGTCGGCACGTACAGCACTGGCTGGCAGTACTGGAACATCCCCGCCCTCGCCCCGGGTGCTACGGCCCAGACGACGCTGTACCTCAACATCGACGCGTCCCAGGTCACGAGCACGGTGCTGCTCCACCTCAAGACTGGCATCAGCGACACGCGTATGGCGTTGATCGTGCTGTGAGAGGCGGCCCATCAGTGGGTACGTCCAGTCGCCCGCTGAGCCGGCTCACTTCAGGGCGTACACCCTCCTCGCCGTGTCGGTGAAGAGTGCTGACCGTTCCGAATCGCTCAGGTCCGACGTCAACTGGCGTGCCGTGTCCACCACTTCGGCGTACGTCGTGGCCAGGAGGCAGACCGGCCAGTCCGAGCCGAACATCAGGCGGTCCGCGCCGAAGGCTTCCAGGGCCGTTTCGGTGTAGGGGCGTAGGTCCTCGACGGTCCAGTCGTCCCAGCGGGCCTCGGTGGGCAGGCCCGAGAGTTTGGCCGCCGTGTTGGGCAGGGTGGCCAGGGTGTGGAGGTGCCCTGCCCAGGCGTTCCATTCGCCGGTGGCGATGGGTGGCTTGCCCACGTGGTCCAGGACGAAGGTGAGTTGAGGGAGGAGGAAGGCCGCCGAGGTCGCGGCGGGGAGCTGGTGTGGGAGGACCACCAGGTCGTAGACCAGCCCCGCCGCGGCCACCGCTTCGAGGCCGCGGAGTACGTCCCGTCGCAGGATCCAGAGCGGGTCCGGTTCGCCTTGGATCTGGTGGCGGATGCCCACCAGCTTCTCCCCGCCCGGTAGTTCACGGAGCCGGGCCAGTTCGTCGGCCACGTCGGGGGCCGTGAGGTCGGTCCAGCCGACCACTCCCCCGACCAGGTCGTGCTCCGCGGCCAGCGCCAGGAGTTCCGGTGTCTCGTCTGCTGTCGTCACCGTCTGTACGAGGACCGTGGAGGTCACGCCTGCCTCTCTCGCCTCCACTGCCAGGTCCGAAAGCCCGAAGTTCCTTCGTATGGGACTCATTTCGTCGCCCTTGATCCATGGCTGGTCCCTGACGGAGAGGTCCCAGACGTGGTGGTGCGCGTCGACCATGCCCATGGCGCTCACAGCTCCCAGACGACGGGCAGGCCGGCGTCCGTGCCCTCGGTGCTGTAGTCGTGGACGACGTCGAGCAGGTCGGCCATGCGGGCCTGCCAGGCGACGTTGACCGGGAGTTTCTCCAGGGCGGCGAGGAGTTCGGCGTACTCCTCGCACTCCAGGACGTGGAAGAGGTCGGTGCCGCTGCGCCAGATCGTCCAGGACGTGGCTCCGGCCGCGCGGATGGCCCGGGTCAGTTCCTCGGGGACCGCGCGATGGGCGTCCTCGTACGCGGCGATGCGGTCGGCACGGACCCTGGTGTGCAGCGCGATTCTCATGACGGCTCCTCTGCGGGACGGGCGGCGACGACGATGACGTCCAGGGTGCGTGGGCCGTGGACGCCCTCGATCCGGTCCAGTTCGATGTCGCTGGTGGCGGACGGTCCGGAGATGAAGGTGAGCGGGGCGGTGGGGTCGAGGCGTGAGAGGGCTTCGGGTACGTCTCCGACGATCTGGTCCTCGCGGATCACGCAGAGGTGGTAGTCCGGGAGGAGCGACAGGGCTCGGCGGCCCTGTCCCGGTCCCGCGTCCAGGACCACCGTGCCCGTGACGGCGATCCCCAGCACCGCGGTGGTCAGCACCCCGGCTGCCGCGTCCAGGGACTCCAGGGAGAGGGGCGGTACGTCCCCCAGGCGTTTCACACTCCCCTCCTCCAGCAAGGTCTCCGGAAATCCCGGCGGCAGTACGACGCTCTCCGCGCCCCGCTCCGCCAAGGTCGCCGCGACCGTGCGCGCCGCCTTCCCCTCCGTCGTGTGGATCACGGAGGCCCCGTGGTCCGCCGCGCGCTCCACGAACAGGGACACCAGGTCAGAAGACGCGTGACTGGTTCGGTAGTCGCGAGGAACCAGGGCGCTGTCCGGCGTCTCGCTCGACGGGACGTCCGCCAGGGCCGCCGATATGCGCGCCAGGACAGTCGCTCTCGTACTCATCCCTTCCCTCCCTCCTCTCTCGTACGGCGCCACCACGACCGGAACGACTCGGCCGGCGGCACGGGCGTGTCCCGGGTGGCGGACCAGCGGGAGAGCGGGCCCGGAAGGCGATGGATCCGGCCGCCGCGGCCGTACAGCCGGGCGGCCCACGCGGCCGCCCGCTGGAGCAGGCCGAGGCCGGCGGGTGAGCGCAGTACCGCCGCTGCCGCCCCCATCGCCAGGGACTCGGCCGTCGGCACGAGACGGCCGTCCGCCTTGGCTTCGACCGCCTTGGCGCGCAAGTGGACCAGGATCTCGGGGATGTCGATCCGTACCGGGCAGGCGTCGTAGCAGGCGCCACAGAGGGTCGAGGCGAACGGCAGGGTGTCCGCGTGCTCGACACCGACCAGCTGCGGGGTGAGCACCGCGCCGATGGGGCCCGCGTACACCGAGCCGTACGCGTGGCCGCCGGTCCGTTCGTACACCGGGCAGACGTTGAGGCAGGCCGAGCAGCGGATGCAGGCCAGGGCCTGGCGTCCGACGGTGTCCTTCAGGGTGGCTGTGCGGCCGTTGTCGAGCAGGACGAGGTGGAAGGTCTGCGGCCCGTCCCCGGGTGTCACGCCGGTCCACATCGAGGTGTACGGGTTCATCCGCTCGCCGGTCGAGGAGCGGGGCAGCAGCTGGAGGAAGACTTCGAGGTCGGTGGAGGAGGGCAGCACCTTCTCGATACCCATGACGGTGATCAGGGTGTCGGGCAGGGTCAGACACATCCGGCCGTTGCCCTCGGACTCCACGACGCACACCGTGCCCGTGTCGGCGGTGGCGAAGTTGGCGCCGGAGACGGCGACCTTGGCGCGGAGGAACTTCTCCCGCAGGTGCAGCCGGGCCGCCTCGGCGAGGTCGCGCGGGTCGTCGGTCAGGTCGGCGGGGGCGGCTCGGCCCCACTTCCCCATCTCCCGGCGGAAGATCTCGCGGATCTCGGATCGGCCGCGGTGAATGGCCGGGACGAGGATGTGCGAGGGCCTGTCGTCGCCGAGTTGCACGATGAGTTCGGCGAGGTCGGTCTCGTACGCGCGGATTCCGGCGGCGTCCAGTGCCTCGTTGAGGCCGATCTCCTGCGTGGCCATCGACTTGATCTTGAGGACCTCGGTCTCGCCGGTGGCCCGCACCAGGTCGGTGACGATGCGGTTGGCCTCGGCGGCGTCGGCCGCCCAGTGCACGTGCCCTCCAGCCCGGGTGACGGCTTCCTCGAGGCGGGTGAGGTGGTGGTCGAGGTGGCGGAGTGTGGTGCGTTTGATGGCCTCGCCGGCCTCGCGCAGCCGCTCCCAGTCGTCGAGTTCGGCGGTGACGGCGAGGCGTCGGTCGCGGATCGTGGTCGTCGCGCGGCGCAGGTTCGTACGCAGTGTGGTGTCGGCGAGGGCGGTGCGGGCGGCTTCGGGGAAGCCTGGGGCGCCGAGCCATACGACGTTGTCGCCGGCGGTCATCGGGCGTCTCCGTCCGTCGAGGCGAGGATCTCCGCGAGGTGGCGCGTGCCGATGCCGGTCCGCAGTCGGGAGAGTCCGCCCCCGATGTGCAGCAGGCACGAGTTGTCCCCCGCCGTGAGCACCTCTGCGCCGGTCTCCTGCACGTGCCGCATCTTGTCGGCGAGCATGGCGTGGGAGGTGTCCGCGTTCTTGAGGGCGAAGGTGCCGCCGAAGCCGCAGCAGGACTCCGCCGAGGGGAGTTCGACGAGGTCGATGCCCTTGACGGCCCGCAGCAGGCTCAGGGGACGGTCTCCGACCCTCAGCATCCGCAGCGAGTGACAGGTCGGGTGGTACGTGACGCGGTGCGGGAAGTACGCGCCGACGTCGGTGACGCCCAGGACCTCGACGAGGAGCTCGGACAGCTCGTACACGCGCGGGGTGAGCCGCTCGACTGCGGTCGCCAGAACCGGGTCGCTGTGCTCCCGCGCGACGGTCCGGTGGTGGTGACGGATCGTGCCGGCGCAGGACGCTGAGGGCGTGACGATCGCGTCGTAACCGCCGAACACCTCGGTGAAGCGGCGCACCATCGGCAGGGTCTGGGGCCGGTATCCGGTGTTGAGGTGCATCTGGCCGCAGCACGCCTGGGCCCGCGGGAAGTCGACGGTGTGGCCGAGCCGTTCCAGGAGGGCGACCACCGCCTTTCCCGTACGCGGGTACATCGTGTCGTTGAAGCAGGTGATGAAGAGGGCGATGCGCACGGCTACCTCTCCCCCGGCACGGGGACGTCGTCCGGCAGCAGGCCCTCGGCGCGCAGCTCCGCCCATACGTCGGCGGGGAGCGGGCGCGCCAGTTGCTCGGCCGCGTCGCGGACCTCGTGGCCGGAGCGGGTGCCGACGAGCACGCTCGCGACGGCCGGATGGCCGAAGGGGAAGCGCAGGGCGAGGGCGCGCAGGGGGACGCCGTGGCGTTCGGCGACGACCTGGAGACGGAGGGCGCGGGCCAGGACGTCCGGGGGCGCGGCGGTGTAGTCGTAGGTCGCCCCGGGACGGGGGTCCGCGAGCAGGCCGGAGTTGAACACGCCGCCGATCACAACGCTCTTGCCCCTTGCGGCGGCCTCCGGCAGGAGGTCGGTGAGGGCGCTCTGGTCAAGGAGGGTGTAGCGCCCTGCGCACAGCACCACGTCGACGTCGGTGTCGCGGACGAACCGGGTCAGCATCGCGGTCTGGTTCATGCCGGCGCCGATCGCCCCGATCACGCCTTCCGCGCGCAGCCGTTCCAGCTCCGGATAGGCATGCTGGAAGGCCTCCCGGGCGTGGTCGTCGGGGTCGTGGAGGTAGACGACGTCGATGCGGTCGTGGCCGAGCCGCTGCAGGCTCTCGTGGATGCTGCGGCGTACGGCGTCGGCGGAGAAGTCCCAGACGCGGCGGTGGGTGGCCGGGACGGCGAAGCCGTTGGCGAGGTCGTCGCCCTCTCCCGTGGCCGGCCGGAGCAGTCGGCCGACCTTGGTGGAGAGGACGTACGCGTCCCGTGGGCGGGTGCGCAGGGCGGCGCCGAGGCGTTCCTCGGACAGGCCGAGGCCGTAGTGCGGGGCCGTGTCGAAGTAGCGGATGCCCGCGTCCCAGGCCGCGTCTACGGCGCCGGCGGCCTGGGCCACGTTGACGGGCGCGTACAGATTGCCGATGCCGGCCGCGCCGAAGGAGAGCGCGGTGACGGCGACCTTGGAGGCGCCGAGGGGGTGGTGTCGCACGGGGTCGGGGCCTTTCATTTCTCGGCCGGGCGCAGGCGGAGTCCCTGCATGCCGCCGTCGACGGCGAGCGCCGTGCCGGTGACGGACGCGGCGGCCGGGCTCGCCAGATACACGATGGCGGCGGCGACTTCGGCGGCGGTCACGAGACGTCCGGTGGGCTGGCGCGCCGCCAACGCCTGCCGCTCCCCGGCCGGGTCGTCCGCCGCGTCGAGGAGCCTGCCGACCCAGGGCGTGTCGACGGTTCCCGGGTTCACGCAGTTGACGCGTATCGCCTCGCGGACGTGATCGGCGGCCATGGCGCGGGTCAGCGAGAGGACCGCGCCCTTGCTGGCGCTGTACAGCGCCCGCTGCGGCAGTCCGGCGGTGGCGGCGATCGAGCAGGTGTTGACGACGGCGGCCGCGTCGGACGCGCGCAGGTACGGAAGGGCAGCACGGGTCGTACGGACGATGCCGAGCACGTTCACGTCCAGGACCCGGTGCCACTGCGTGTCGTCGTTGTCCTCCACGGTCCCGATGGCGCCGATGCCGGCGTTGTTCACCAGGATGTCGATGCCGCCTAGGGCTTCGGCGGCGGCGGCGACCGCCGACCGTACGGCGGCGTCGTCGGTGACGTCGGCACGGTGGCCGAGGAGGGGTGCGGGCAGGCCGTCGGGGGCGAGATCGAGTACGGCGACGGCGGCGCCGCGCGCGGCGAGGAGTTCGGCGGTGGCGAGGCCGATGCCTGAGGCGCCGCCGGTGACGACGGCGCGCAGGCCGGTGAGCTCGCTCATGCGGGGGTCCCTTCGTGGGTGGGGCGTACAGCAGCCGCTAGGGCCTGTCCGGCGGATCAGGGCCGGAAAGGACGCGGCGTCTGGCGCGGTGCATCGCAAGGCGCCGGAGCGCCTTAATAGCGGAGCTATTCAGGCGTTTCGGCAACGCGGCGAGGTGCCGTGCCAGGCGTCGCGGCCCCGGCCATGATCCGCCGGACAGGCCCTAGGTCCGTGGTCCAGAAGGTGCCGTCGGGGTAGGCGTACTCCTCGATGGACCGCGGGTGCATCTCGGCCGAGAAGCCGGGCGTGAGCGGGGCCCGGTAGTGGCCGTCGCGGATCTCCACGGGGGTACGGAAGTGTTCGTGGAGGTGGTCGACGTACTCGACGACCCGGTCCTCGGTCGTGCCGGACAGGGCGACGTAGTCGAACATCGACAGGTGCTGCACCAGCTCGCACAGGCCGACGCCGCCGGCGTGCGGGCAGACCGGAACGTCGTAGCGGGCGGCGAGGAGCAGGATCGCCAGGTTCTCGTTGACCCCGCCGACGCGAGCGGCGTCCAGCTGCAGGATGTCGATCGCTCCGGCCTGGAGCAGCTGCTTGAAGACGATCCGGTTCTGTACGTGTTCCCCGGTGGCGACCTTGACCGGGGCGACCGCCCCTCGTACGGCGGCGTGGCCGAGGATGTCGTCGGGGCTGGTGGGCTCCTCGATCCAGTACGGGTCGAACTCGGCCAGCGCCTTGGTCCACTCGATCGCTTCGGGGACGTTCCAGCGCTGGTTGGCGTCGATGGCGATGCGGATGTCCTGGCCGACGGCGGCGCGCGCGGCGCGCATGCGGCGGATGTCGTCCGCGAGGTCGGCGCCGACCTTCAGCTTGATCTGGGTGAAGCCCTCGGCGACGGCGGCCCGGGCGAGGCGGCTCAGCTTCTCGTCCGGGTAGCCGAGCCAGCCGGGTGAGGTGGTGTAGGCGGGGTAGCCGCGCTCGCGGAGCACGTCCGCGCGTGCGCCGGCGCCGATCCTGCCGCGGCGGAGCAGGCCGAGCGCGTCCTCGGGGGTGAGGGCGTCGGCGATGTAGCGGAAGTCGACCTGGCAGACGAGCCATTCTGGCTCGGCGTCCGCGAGGAACTGCCACAGCGGCTTCTCGACGCGCTTGGCGGCAAGGTCCCAGACGGCGTTGAGGACGGCGCCGATGGCCATGTGCATCACGCCCTTCTCCGGGCCGAGCCAGCGCAGTTGGCTGTCTCCGATCAGGTCGCGGCTCAGCGATCCGGGGTCGGCGCACAGCTCGGCGACCGGGCGCCCGACGACGTGCGGGCGCAGCGCGTCGAGGGCGGCGACCTGGACCTCGTTGCCGCGGCCGATGGTGAAGGTGAAGCCGTGGCCTTCGTGGCCGTCACCCGCGTCGGTCCGCAGGACGACGTAGGCGGCGGAGTAGTCGGGGTCGGGGTTCATGGCGTCCGAGCCGTCGAGCTCGCGGGAGGTGGGGAAGCGGATGTCGTACGTGTCGACCGCGGTGACGCGGGCGGCGGATGCGGTCATGTGGGGCCTCTCGGGGGCCTTCTTGGGCTGGCGGGAGCTCGGTTTGTCGGACTGGGGCGGGGCGGGCGCCCGGGCTGGGGCTGTGGGTGGGGCGGCCTGTCAGGCTTGGGCGAAGGTCTGGCGTTGGCTGCCGAGGCCGTCAATGGACAGCTCGACGGTGTCGCCGGGGCGGAGGTACGGGGTGCCGGGCAGGCCGAGGGCCACGCCGGCCGGCGTACCGGTGTTGATGACGTCGCCGGGCTCCAGGACCATGTAGTTGCTCAGGTACGCGACGAGGTGGCCCACCTGGAAGATCATGTCGCGGGTGGTGCCGCGCTGGCGCCGGACTCCGTTGACGGCCAGGTTCAGGCCGAGGTCCTGCGGGTCGTCCACCTCGTCGGGCGTCACGAGCCAGGGGCCGAGCGGGTTGAAGGTCTCGCAGGACTTCCCGAGATCCCACTGCGGCGAGTAGTCGAGCTGGAACTCCCTCTCGGAGACGTCGTTGCTGATGGCGTATCCGGAGATGTGCCGCAGGCCCTCCTCGGCGCTCTCCAGGTAGCGGGCCCGGCTGCCGATGACGACCGCGAGTTCCACCTCCCAGTCCGTCCTGGCCGAGCCGCGCGGGATCAGCACGTCGTCGTACGGGCCGACGACCGTGCCGGGGTCCTTCATGAAGACGACCGGGCGGGGCGGGACGGGCGCTCCCGTCTCCTCGGCGTGGTCGCGGTAGTTGAGGCCGATGCAGACGACCTTCCCCGGCCGGGCGACCGGAGCACCCACGCGCAGACCCCGCGGGTCCAACTCCGCGAGCCCGCCCTCCTCGACGGCCGCTCGGGCACGGGCGAGTCCACCCGAGGCGAGGAACGCTCCGTCGATCTCGTCGGCGACGGGGGTCAGGTCCCACACCCGGCCGTCTTCGGTCCGTACGGCAGGCCGTTCGGCGCCGGGGGCGCCCAGGCGCATCAGCTTCACTGGTCGGTCTCCTTGCAGACGGGGGAAGGAGTGGGGCCGCTCCCACCCTCGGGACGGGTCGGGCGCTGAGGAACGGCCCCACGCACGCGCGGGACCGGTGGTCGCGGCCGCGAGCGGCGCGGAGCAACGGCTGCCGGACGGGCCGGATCCCGGACCGGGGCTCTTGTGCTGCGCCCCCGGACTCCTAGATTTATCAGACCACTTGGCGTCGGCGACACCCCTGAGATCAAAAAAATGCTCCTACGGATTCGAAGTGGTCGGACCACTTGGCTGGTTAGACTGCCCGAATCGGACAAGGGAGAAAATCGGTGGAGGAGCGCACCCCGGCCAGGGGAACCGTGACCCAGCGCGCGATCGACCAGATCAAGGCGATGATCAGCGGGGGTGAGCTGCACCCCGGGGACCGGCTGCCCACGGAGCGGGACCTCGCCGCGCAGTTGGGCCTCTCCCGGAGCTCGATGCGGGAAGCCATCAGCGCGCTGACGGTCATCGGCGTCCTGGAGGCGCGGCACGGCTCCGGGATCTACGTGAGCCGGCTGGGGGCCGACGACCTGCTGGAGACCTTCGGCGTCGTCGCCGACCTCTCGCGCGGGGAGCAGCTCGTCGAACTGCTCGAGGTCCGGCGCGTCCTGGAGTCCACGGCCACCGCCCTGGCGGCCGCCCGGATCGACCAGGACCAACTGGCCGTGGTGACCGGGCACTTGCGGGCGATGGACGAGGCCGACGACCCGGAGGAGATCCTCGCCCACGACCTGGCCTTCCACCGGGCCGTCAACGCGGCCTCCGGCAACGAGACCATGGCCGCCATCCTCGAAGGTCTTTCGAGCCGGACGTTCCGGGCCCGCGTCTGGCGTGGCTACGCGGAGGAGGGCGCGTTCGAGCGCACCCGCCGGGAGCACGCCGCGATCCATCGGGCCCTGGTCGCCCGCGACCCTGAGGCGGCCCGCGCGGCCGCCGCGGCGCACGTCGGCGAGGTCGAGGAGTGGATGCGGGCCCACGTGGAAGGGTGAGCACCGGCGAGCAGCAGCACTCGGCGTGGTGAAATCAGACCAGTAGGCCTCTACCCGGCGCGCACCACACGCGGAGAAGCGCCCAGTTCGCGTCGGCACGCCTTGTTGAAGGCCTGCAGATCGTCGATGCCGACGGCCGCCGCCACCGCGGGGATCGACAGGGTCGACTCGCGCAGCAGGTGCCGCGCGCGTTCCATGCGCCGCTGTCGGATGTACGCCACGACGGTGGTACCGGTCTCCGCGCGGAAGAGCCGCAGCAGGTGGTTGTGCGACACCCCCGCGGCACGCGCCACCTCGGGGACGAGGAGCCGCTCCGCGAGATGCGACTCGATGTACGCGACGGCTGCGGCGAGCGAGGCGTGCGGACCCTTCTCGCGCCCCGCCGGCTCGGTCAGTTCGGCCAGTTCCCACAGCACCGACCAGACCTCGGCGTCCGCCCGGCGCGGGCTGCGCGGAGCCGCCGCGATGGCCCGCAGGAACAGCTCCGAAAGGCCGGGGGTCCGCGCGCCGGCGTCCTGGACGACGGGCAGGTCGACCGTCTCTCCCGTACCAGAGAGGGGAAGGCGCAGGTGCGCGTACAGATGCTCGGACCGGCCTCGGTAGCGGTACCGCACCTCCGTCCCCGGCGGCACGAGACTCACATGGCCCGGCCGGACGACATGAAGAACACCGTCGACGAAGAGTTCGGCGGTGTACCGGTAGAGGTGAAGCTGCCACAGGTCCGGGAGCCGGAACACGTCGACCGGACTCGTCGTGCCGTGCACCCCGACTCCGAGGCTCAGTACTCGTGGCGGCTCTTCCAGTGGTACCGCCACCGTCCGCCCGGGCCGGACCCAGAATCTCGCAGGCACGCGGAAAATCTACCAGTGGACGACAAGGACACACTCCGGCCCCGGCAGACAGACCCTCAGCCGAGGGTCACCTCGACGCGGTGCGTCGCGCCGTCCTTCGCGCCGGTGTCGACGGCGAAGGTCATGCTCTCCCCCGTGGCCAGGACGGTCACCGTCGCGTCGTGGGAGCGGACGCGCGCCACCGGTCGGCGCCAGGTGACGACCAGTCGGCCCGCCGTCCTGGTCGGATCCGCGACATGGACGGTGGCGGTGATGCCCGTACCGTCCTCCCGTACCAGGATCGAGGCCGGCACGTCGGAGCCGATGCGACCGGCGGTGCCCGCGCTCCAGAGGTTCACGGCCGTGAGCCCGAGCGAGGGGACGCGCACTCCTTGCGCGCCCGGCTCGTTGACGAGGATCTTCAGCCACGCGCGGTCCCGGGCCCGTTCCTCGGTGACCCGGGCGTCGGCGCCCGGCAGCAGGACGTACGTGTAGGACTCGGCGCGGGGGTCGGTGCCGTGGTCGAGCCAGAGGGTCACGTAGCGTCGGCGGATCTCCTCGTCCGAACCGACGAGGCGATTGATGTCGCTCCAGCGTCCGGTCCGCTCCTCGCGCAGCGCACGCAGGGTCGCCCCGCTCGGGAACACGTACCCGCCGTGGCTGTCGAGCGCAGCCCAGCGGGCGTCGGGGAACGTCTCGTGCCACGGCGGGCCGACCGGCTGCTGCGCGCCGTCGACCGTCAGCGTCCCGACCTCGCCGGACCTGAGCCGGCGGTTGTCGACCACGGTCTCCACCGGGACACCGTCCCTGGCATCGATCCCGGCGCCCAGGCAGATCACCGCGTCGTCGGTGAAGAACCACGACTTCCTGGCCCGCAGGCTGCTCGACAGACCACGCGTGTCCTGTCCCACCGCCGCGAACCGGCCGTCGGTGGCACCGCCGGCCCACACGGCGTCCGGTAGCCGGGCTCCCCACTCGCCGCCCTCGTTGTCGGTGAGGGTGCAAGTCGACACGGTCGTGCCGGGCAGCCGGTAGGGGTCGACGGTGGGCCAGTAGGCGTCGGCGTACTGGCCGCTGTCCCCGGCGTACCAGGTCAGCATGCCCGAACCGGTGTGCCAGCCGCGGGTGTTCTCCTGGTTCCCGCACTCGTAGAAGGTGATGGTCGATGAGGACATGCTGAGGAACGCGGCCCAGCCCGGCCCTCGGTGGGCGGCGCGGGCCATCATCGGGAAGAGCCGGTGGCCGGCGGGTTCGGGCAACGGATCGACGGCCGGGTCGTCGAGGAGCGAGGTGAAGCGCGTGAAGTCGGCTGTCCCAAGGCGGGGGTTGGCGGCGACGGGGAGGAATGCGTCGCGCCGCAGCCAGCCCTTGACGATGCCGCGCCACCGCGACCGCTCGGCCGGGCTCGCGCACTCCCCCAGCACCAGCACGGCCGCCATCAGCGACTGGGCCGGGGCATGGTCCCGTACGGGCATCAGGTGGACGTCGCGACCGGTGAGGCCCCGGCTGATGCCGCGGCCGCAGACGCTCGCGTCGAGCACGCCGTCGTGGACGAACGGGGCGAAGGCGTGCTCGACGCTGTCCAGGGCGAGCTGGCGCCCGGGGCCTGTCACCTCCCAGGGGGTGCCGTCGAGCAGGGTGAAGAGCGTGGCCAGGCCTTCGAGGAGCACGGCGCCGTACGCGCCCGTGTAGGCGACCGTCCGGTGCTGGACGAAGGAGCCGTCGGCGTAGAACCCGTCTCCTTCCGTGACGTACGGGAAGACCGGGTGGAGGCCGTCCCGGGCGAGCGTGAGCGCGGCCTGGCTGTCGCCGAGGACGCCCCGCTGGGCAAGCGTGCGGCAGAAGTCGACCCGGTTCGCGCCGGTGCTCTGGTCCTCGTACCGGTCCAGGCGCGTGGGCGGCAGAGCCTGGTCGACGGCCGCGCAGAGGCGGGCGATCCGCTCGTCCCCGAGCCGGTCGTACAGCAGGACGCAGGTGTCGAGCATGGCCTGCGGGGCACCGACCTGGGCCCACCACCACCAGCTCGCGGGCTTCTCGTGGACGCTGCCGTAGACGTGCTCGTGGAGGTGGTCGAGGCCGCGGAGGATACCGGCGGCCAGCTTCTCGTCCCCTGTCACTCCGGTGCCGGGGTGGGCGTGGGCGAGGGCCATGCTCCTCAGGCGGACGTAGCCGGCGCCGAGGTGGATGCCGTGGCCCTCGCGGTACGGCAGCCCTGGCCACAGGTGGCCCTCGGCCGGGTCCATCGTCGCGAGGTACTCGGCCGCGGCCGAGCCCAGTTCGGCCAGGCGGCGGGCGAAGCGGGGCTCCGTCGGATCGAGGCCGGGTCCGGATCCGGATCCGAGCAGCAGGTCCCGCCAGCGGGCGCGCTGCTCGGAGAAGGGCGGGACCGCCCTGGGGGAGGTCAAGGATGCTCCGTCGGTACGGGGATGGGGTGGGGGTGAGGGTGGCAGTGGGCGGAGTCGTACGGAAGAGTTCCGCCCGAGCACCATCCCGGCCGTAGACACGGGCAGTACTCGGGCGAAGCCCTGGGCGGGATCAGCTGCCGGCGGCGGCGTACTCCTCGGCGAGGGACTCCGCGGCCTTCGCGCCGCCCTTCGCCTTGAACTCCTTCACCACGGCGTCCCACTCGGAGAGGCTGCGCTTGCCCGTGACGACGGCGTTGATCGCGTCCTCGCGCTGCTTGACCAGGCCGCGCTCACTGTTGGCCCAGGCGTTGGAGCGCAGGCCGTAGTGGGCGCTGGGCACGCCGAGCGGAATCATCTCCTGCTGGTAGGTGTGGTAGCGCTTGGTAGCCTCGGGCTGGTCGGCCAGGTAGAGCGCCTGGGGCGGCCCCGCGATGAAGGTCAGCGGGAGGTTGAGCGGGCCGTCGCCGCCGTCGGCGGCCAGCTTGGTGACCACGGGACCGCCGTCCTTGCCCCGGGTGAAGTGGGTGCCCTCCACTCCGTGGTTGATGAGTTCGTACTCGTTGGAGCCGAACGGCGCGGCCAGGTAGTTCATCACCCGCAGCAGCAGCTCGATGCGCTCCTTGGGCGCCTTCTTGAGCACGGTGTAGCCGTAGATCCCGGAGCCCAGCCAGTGCTTGGGGGACGCCCCGTTGGCCGGCTTGAAGGGGCGGGCCATGTCGACGGTGAACCCGTCCTTGACGGCGAGCACGGCACCCTTGAAGCCGCCGAAAGCGTTGGACTGCGAGTACGTGGTGCCGTTGTAGAACTCCAGGCTGTAGGCACCGCCGTCCACGCTCAGGGCGTCACGCCGGAAGACGCCCTCCTTCTGCCACTTGACCATCTGCTCGAGACCGGCCTTGAACTCCTCGGTCTCCATGTAGTTGACGAAGGCCCCGTCCTTGACCGACCAGATGTTGGGCGAACCGTGGTTGGCGATGTAGGAGTTGAAGCCGAAGGCGCCGATCTGGGAGGCGCCCAGACCGTACTTGCCCTTGACGCTGAGCTGCTTCAGGCCCTTGGTGAAGGTGTCGACGTCGAGGACGCCGGCCTCGGGGACCCAGATGCCCGCCGACTTGAACTTCTCCTGGTTGGCGATCAGTCCGTGCCCGATCAGGGGGCGCTCCACCGGGACGCCGTAGAGCCTGCCGCCGAAGCGGCCGGCGGCCTTCCAGGCGTACGGCGGGATGTTGGCGAGGTTCGGGTACTCCTTGACGGCGTCGCCCGCGAGGTGTTCGGTGAGGTCGGCGCACTTGTTGAGGACGAACTGGGCCTCGTTGGGTGCGGCGACGACCTGGAGGATGTCCGGCATCTCGCCGCTGGCCATGAGGGTGGCGAGCTTGGTCTCGTACTCCATCGCGGGGACGACCGTGAGGTCCAGCTCGACGCCGAGCGCCGCCTCGACCGCCAGCCAGAACTTGTTCTTCTCCCGGGGCACGGGGGTCGAGTTCCAGGACAGGAACCACGCCGTGATCTTCTTGCCGTCGCCGGGCTTCTCCTGGACCGACTGCGTCAGCTCCTTGGGGTAGCCGAGGTAGGCGGCCTGGACGCCCTGCTCGGTGCCGGGGAGATCGGGCTTCGGGCCGGCGAACGGTACGTACGTCGGGAAGGGCGCCAGGTCCTTGCCGCTGTTGCCGGCGTCGTTTCCGCCGCCACCGGTCGTCGAACAGGCCGACAGGGACACGCCGGTGGCGGCGAGCGCGGTGCCGATGCCGATGGTCTGCAGAACTCTTCTGCGGGATACGCCAGTGCTCATGGGAACGTCCCTTGCTGAAGGCCCCGGGAGACGGGGAGAGAGGTTTCTGGTGGTGCGGAGCCGGAGCCGCGGGAAGGTCAGCTCTTGATGGCGCCGGTGAGGACACCCTTCGCGAAGTAGCGCTGGATGAAGGGGTAGACGCAGAGGATCGGCACGGTGGCCACCATCACGATGGCCATCTTGATCGTCTGGGGCGCCTGGACGAGCGTCTCGTCCACCGCCTGGGAGTCGGCCAGTCCGTGTCCCTGGGTGACGTATCCGCGCATCACCGTCTGGAGCGGCCACATCGAGCTGTCGTCGAGATAGATCACGCCTCGGAAGAAGTCGTTCCAGTACCCGACGGCGTAGAAGAGACCGACGACCGCGATGACCGCTTTGGAGAGCGGCAGAACGATCTGGAAGAGCGTGCGGATCTCGCCGGCTCCGTCGAGCCGGGCCGCCTCGTACAACTCCTCGGGAATGCCCTGGAAGAAGCCGCGGACGACCACGAGGTTGAAGGCGTTGATGAGGACGGGCAGGAAGAGCGCCCAGTAGGTGTTGCGCAGCCCGAGCGTGTGGACGACCAGGAAGCTCGGAATGATGCCGGGCGGGAAGAGGAACGTGAAGAGGACGAGCAGCATGATCGGCTTGCCGCCGACGACACCGGGCCGGGCGAGCGCGTAGGCGAGGAAGACGGTGCAGGCCAGGCTGAGCGCGGTGCCGACGACCGCTACGCCCGCCGAGACGAGCATGGCGTGGGTGGTGTTCTCGTTGGCGAAGACCTTGCCGTACGCCTTGAGGGTCCACTCGTCGGGCCAGAACGCCCAGCCGCCGTTCGCGACGATCTGCCGGTCCGGGGCGAAGCTGGTGGCCAGGACCGTCCAGAAGGGGAGCACGACCATGGCCACGGTCAGCACCAGGGCCAGGCCCTTGGCGACTTGGGTGACGGCGCGGGGCTTCTCCATCCATGCCGGGCGGCTCATCGGTACACCCCCTGCTCGCCCATGCGGTGGGCGACCTTGTTCGCGGCGAAGACCAGGACGGCGGCGATCAGGCCCTTGAAGAGGGCCGCCGCCGCGGCGACGCCCCACATGCCGTCGGTGACCGCGTGGTAGTAGACGAACGTGTCGATGACCTCGGCCGTCTCGGGGCCGAAGACGTCGCGCTGCAGCAGGAACTGCTCGAAGCCGACGTTCAGGATCTCGCCGAGGCGCAGGATCAGGAGCAGGATGACGATCGGTCGGATGGCCGGAAGGGTCACGTGCCAGAAGCGGCGCCAGGGTCCGGCCCCGTCGATGGCCGCGGCCTCGTAGAGCGACTCGTCCACGTTGTGCAGCGCGGCGAGGAAGATGATCGTGCCCCAGCCGCAGTCCTTCCAGATCAACTCGACGACCATGAGCGGCTGGAAGGCCGTGGGGTTGCCGAAGACGTCGATCAGATGGTCGCCGTCGTCCTCGCCGAGCAGCCCGTTGAGGAGCCCGTCGCCGCCGAGGACCTGGGTGAAGAGCGCGACCACGATGACCCAGGAGATGAAGTGGGGCAGGTAGACGACGCTCTGGACGAACTTGCGGACGCCGCCGCGGCTGACGCTGTGCAGCAGCATGGCGAGGGCGAGCGGCAGCGGGAAGAAGAAGACGATCTGGAGGAAGGAGAGCGACAGGGTGTTGAAGGCGGCGGCCCAGAAGGCCCCGTCGCTGAACAGGGTCTCGAAGTTCGCGAAGCCGACCCACGGGCTGCCGTTGACGCCGAGGAACGGGACGTAGTCCTTGAACGCGATGACGTTGCCGAACATCGCCCCGTAGTGGAAGACCAGGAAGTACAGCACGCCCGGAACCATGAGCATCAGCAGGGCGCGGTCCCTGCGCAACCGGTCCCACAGGCCCCGGTGCCGGGGCGCCGTTTCCTTGGGAGGTCCGGGGGCGCGCGCCTGCCGGCGCGCCTCCCGGTCCTTGAGTGTCACGGACATGCAGCTCCCCTCTCCATGCCTCCCGGCCGCCGTGCGCCGGGCCGATGCGCACACCTCTCCCCTACGGGAGGAGTGGCCAGGGGTACGGACGCGGTCGAGCGGCGCTCGCGGCGCGCTCGTGTTCGGCTCCGGTGGGACGCGTAACCCGCCTGTCCCGGGCGGCTTGTGACGACGACGCCCGGGGACCTCATCAGTGGCCCGGTGCGATGAACCGAATTTTGGCCACCGATGCGATCGCAGTCAAGAGGGATCGATCTATCGATCACTTTGATCGATCTTGACGATCGCAGAATCGCTCAATATGGTCGCGCCATGACCGCCATGCTCCCGCACAGCCGTCCGGCGCACGAGCGGGCGGCGACTCCTCGCCGTCCCCGGCTTCTCATCGCCATGGCCCCCGAACTGGCTCCCTCGTTGCTCGACGCACCCACCTTGAGCCGGCTCGCGGAGGTCGCCGAGGTCGACACCGGGCTGGTCACCGACGACTTCAGCCGCGCCGACGTCCTCAGCGCGCTGCGCGACACCGAGGTGCTCCTCACCTCCTGGGGCTGCCCCGAGCTCGACACGTGGGTCCTCGCCTCCGCCCCAAGGCTCAAGGCCGTGGTCCACGCGGCCGGTTCGGTCCGTTGGCACGTGAGCGAGGCCTGCTGGGACCGCGGCATCGCGGTGTCCTCGGCCGCCGCGGCCAACGCCCTGCCGGTGGCCGAGTACACGGTGGCCGCGATCCTCTTCTCCAACAAGCGCGTCCTGGAGGTCAGGGACGAGTACCGCCGGGTCCGCGGGGAGCAGGACTGGCGCGCCCGCTACCCCGACGTGGGCAACTACCGGCGCACGGTCGGGATCGTCGGGGCCTCGCGGATCGGGCGCCGGGTCGCCGAGCTGCTCGCCCCGTACTCCTTCGACCTCCTCGTCCACGACCCGTACCTGACCCCCGAGGAGGCGGAGCGGCTCGGGGTGCGCCCGGTCCCGCTCGACGAACTGTGCGCTCTCTCCGACGTCGTCACGCTCCACGCGCCGGAGAGCCCCGAGACCCGCCACATGATCGACCGGCGCCGACTGGGTCTGATGCGCGACGGCGCCACGTTCGTCAACACCTCACGCGGCTCGCTCGTCGACCAGGAGGCCCTCACCGAGGAGCTGGCCACCGGCCGCATCAGGGCCGTGCTCGACACCACCGAGCCCGAGCACCTGCCCGCCGACTCCCCTCTCTACGACCTGTCGAACGTCCTGCTCACCCCGCACTTCGCGGGCTCGTTCGGGACGGAGCTGCGCAGGATGGCCGATCTGGCCCTGGAGGAGGTGGCGCGGTACGCGGCCGGCCTCCCGTTCGCCCATCCCGTACGACGCGAGGACCTGGAGCGTTCGGCATGACCATGCAGCCCTGGTTCCCCGAGGCCAAACTCGGCATCTTCGTCCACTGGGGGATCTACGCCGTCGACGGCGTCCCCGAGTCCTGGTCCTTCTTCGGCGGGGACCTCTCCCGCGACACGTACATGAAGCAGCTCAAGGGCTTCACCGCCTCCCGGTACCGCCCCGAGGACTGGGCGCGCCTCTTCGTGCGCGCCGGGGCGAAGTACGCGGTGCTCACCACCAAGCACCACGACGGCGTCGCGCTCTGGGACACCGCGCGGACGGACCTCTCCGTCGCCACCCGCAGCCCCGCGGCGCGCGATCTCGTCGGCCCGTTCACCGAGGCGCTCCGCCATCACGGCCTGCGGGTCGGCCTGTACTTCTCCCACTCCGACTGGAGCCACCCGGACTACCCGACGGTCCGCCCGTCCGTCCTTCAGCGCCCCTGGGTGGACAACCGCTTCGCCATGCCCGCGCCCGGACAGGAGGAGCCCGAGCGCTGGGAGCGCTTCCTCGCACAGGTCCACCGGGGGCAGATCCGGGAACTCCTCTCCCGCTACCGGCCCGATCTGCTCTGGTTCGACGGCGCCTGGGAACGCGACGAACGCCAGTGGCGGATGAAGGAGCTGCGCGAGGAAATCCTCAAGCTCCGGCCGCGCACCGTGCTCAACGGCCGGATGCTCGGCCACGGCGACTATGCGACCCCGGAGCTCGGCGTGCCGATCCTCCCGCCCGAAGGGCCGTGGGAGCTCTGCTACACGATCGGCGACGCCTGGGGCCACCAGCCCGGGGACACGGCGCACAAGTCCGTCCCCGAACTCGTCCGGGTGTTCGCCGAGACCATCGGCCACGGCGGCAATCTGCTCCTCAACACCGGGCCCCGGGAGGACGGCACGATCCAGCCCGACCACGCCGAACGACTCGAGGGCCTGGGCCAGTGGATCCGCCGCAACCAGGAGGCGGTCTACTCGACGGACCGCGGTATGCCGTACGGCCACCACTACGGCCCCTCGATGCTCGCCGGCGACCGTCGCACCCTCTTCCTCGTCTGTTTCGACCCGCCGCGCGGCTTCGTCGAGGTGCGCGGCCTCCGGAACACCGTCCGGAAGATCTCCGTGCTCGGTACGGGGGAAGAGCTGAGCCACCGCGTCGTGGGCGGCTTCCCCTCCCACCGCATCCCGGGCGTCGTCCGGATCGACGCCCCGACCCTCTGCGACCCGCAGGCCACCGTCCTCGCCCTCGAACTGGACGGCGAGATCGAGCTCTACCGCGGCCAGGGAGCCGGCTGACCCGGCTGCCCGGCTGACCCGGCGGGCGCGGGCAGCCGGGTCAGCCAGGCAGCCGGGCAGTCAGCCGAGGGTGACCGTGATCCGTTGGCTGGCGCCCGCCTTCGCCGTGGTGTCCACGCGCAGCCTCAGTGAGGGGCCGGTGGAGAGGACGGTGACGGAGGGGTCCTGGGAGACCACTCCGGACACCGCGCGGTTCCAGGTGATGTCGAGGCTGCTGAGCGTCTGCGTCGGATTGGCGACGCAGACGGTGGCGGTCGTACCACTCACGCGGACCATGACGGAGGCGGCCCCGGTGGAGGTGAGGGTGCCGACGGTGCCGCTGCCGTAGAAGTTGACGCCCGTGAAGCCGAGCGAGGGGACGTGGACGCCCTGCTGGTTGGCGGTGTTGGCGAGCACGCTCATCCAGCCGGAGTCGGCGGCCCGGGCTGCCGTGGCGGCGCTGTCGGCGCCGGGCATCAGGAGGTAGGAGTAGCCGGCGCCCGTCGGGTTGGTGCCGTGGTCGAACCAGAGCGTCAGATAGCGGCGGGTGAACGGCGTCGTCGAGCCGGAGAGCCCGTTGATGTCGCTCCACGCTCCCGTGCGTTCCTGGCGGAGCGCCTTGACCGTGGCGCCGCCGGGGAAGACGTACCCGCCCATGCCCGCGAGGGAGGCCCAGCGGGCGCCCGTGAGGGTGGCCGACCAGCCCTGTGTGGCCGGCATGGCGACGCCGTCGACCGTGAGGGTGTGCGTGCCGCCGGCGCCGAGGTTCCGGTTCTCCACGATCGATTCGACGCCCGTTCCGTCCGTACAGCCGATGCCGGCGCCCAGGCAGACGACGGCGTCGTCGAGGAAGAACCAGGACTTGCGGCCGCCCAGGGTGGACTGCAGCCCGCGGATGTCCATGCCGAGTGCGGCGTACGTTCCGTCGCTCGCGCCGCCCGCCCAGGTGGAGGTCGGCCGCGGTGCGCCGAAGTCACCGCCGGCGCCGTCGGCCAGGGTCTTCTTGGAGACGGTGGTGCCGGGGAGTCGGTAGGGGTCGACGGTGGGCCAGAAGGTGTCGGTGAACTGGCCGAGGGTCGTGTCCTTCCACCAGGAGAGCATGCCGGAGCCGGTGTGCCAGCCGCGCTTGTTCTCCAGGTTCCCGAAGGCGTAGAAGGCGACGCGGCTGGAGGACATGGACAGGGAGGCGGCCCAGTTCGGGCGGCGGTGGGTGGCGCGGTCCATGGAGCCGAAGACGCGGTGCCCGACCGGCTCGGCGACGGCGGCCAGCGCGGCATCGTCCCTGGCCGCCTTCAGGCGGGAGAGCGAGGCGACGTCGAGCGACGGGTTGTTCTCCAGGGTCAGGAAGTAGTCGCGCTGGAGCCAGCCCTTCACCATCCCGCGCCAGCGGGTCCGCTCGGCGGCGCTCGCCCCCATGGCGAGCATCAGGACGGCGGCCATGACGCCCTGCGCGCGGCCGTGGTCCCCTCCGACGAAGCCGTTCGTGCTGCCCGCCGAGAGCCCCCGGCTGACGGCCCGACCGCTGACCGCGTCCATGAGGAGGCCGTTGTAGACGAACGGGGCGAAGGAGCGCTCGACGGAGTCGAGCATCAGCTGCTTGCCGGGGTCGGTGATGTCCCAGGAGGAACCGCCGAGCAGGGCGAAGAGCCAGGCGAGACCGCTGAGGAGGACGGCGCCGTACGAACCGGTGTAGGGGGTGTGACTGTGCTGGATGAATGATCCGTCACGGTAGAAGCCGTCGCCCGAGGTGACGTACGGGAAGACCGGGGAGAGACCGTCGCGGGCGCGGGCGATCTTCGCGGAGCTCTTGCCGACCACTCCGCGCAGGGCGACGACCTTGCAGAAGTCGACGCGGTTCGCGCTCTCGCCGTGCGGGGCGCCCACGTCGAGCTGGCTGTCGGGTACGAAGTGGTCGACAGCCGCGCAGTAGGCCGCCGTCTGGGCGGCGGAGAGGCTGTCGTACATCAGGACGCAGGTGTCGAGGAGCGCGGTCGGGGCGCCTATCTGGGCGTTCCACCACCAGTTGGAGCTGGGCAGGGTGAACGAGGCGTTGTAGACGCCGTCGTGGACGTGCTGCAGACCGGCCACGATGTCGGCGGCGAGTGAGGCGTCGCCGGTGAGTCCGGTGCCGGGCTGGGCGTGGGCGAGCGCCATGGTCTTCAGCCGGTTGTAGGTGGAGCTGACCGGGTCGCCGGAGAAGGAGGCGTAGGGCAGGTCCGGCCAGAGGGAGGAGCCGGAGGGCGCCATCGAGGAACGGTACGAGACGGCCTTGGCGCCCAGCTCGGTCAGCCGGCCGGCGTAGAGCGGGTCGCTCGCGGTGAAGCCGGTACCGAGCAGGAGTTCACGCCACTTCAGGCGGAGCGCGTCGTAGGCGTCCGCCGCGAGGGCGGGGCGCGCGTCGGCGACACCGACGGTGAGGGCCGCGAGGGCGGCGCCCGCGGCGGACAGGACGGAACGGCGGGACCACGACGGCGTTGTCATGAGGTCTCCAGGGGTGTGCGGCGGACAGGCGGTTTCGGCGCTTCGAGCTCAGACCGCACGCAGCCAGACGGTCGTGTCCGGCGGCAGCAGGCCGTCGGTGAGGGGGCCGCTGGCGAGGAGCTGCTCCGTGTGCGCGGGCAGCTCGACGGGGTCGGGGGTGAGGTTGACCAGGCAGGTGAAGCCGGGCCCTCGGGTGAAGGCGAGGACTCCGTCGGCGGACGGGAGCCAGGCGAACGGGCCGTCACCGAGGGCGGGTTCGGCGCGGCGGATGCGCAGGGCGTTGCGGTGGAGTTCCAGCGTGGATCCGGGGTCACCGGTCTCCGCGGCGACGGTGTGGTCCTTCCAGGCCGGCGGCTGTGGCAGCCAGGGCTCCGTACCGGCGTCGGGCGGGCTGAAGCCGAAGGGGGCCTCGTCGCCTTCCCAGGGCAGGGGTACGCGGCAGCCGTCGCGGCCGGGGTCCGTGCCGCCGGACTGCTGGACGGCCGGGTCCTGACGGAGGGCGAGGGGGATGTCCTCGACCTCCCACAGTCCGAGCTCGTCGCCCTGATAGACGTAGACACTGCCAGGCAGGGCGAAGCTGAGCAGGGCGGCGGCACGGGCCCGTCGCGTACCGAGGTCCAGGTCGACCGGGACGGGCTGGTGCCGCTCGGTGAAGGAGGTGTCCGCGCGGCCGTAACGCGTGACGACGCGGGTCGCGTCGTGGCTGCCGAGGACCCAGGTGGCCGGGGCGCCGACAGGGGCGTGCAGGGTGAGCGTCTCGTCGATGACCTTCCGCAGCGCCCCGTGCTCCCAAGCAGCCTGCAGGAAAGGGAAGTTGAACGCCGTGTGCAGTTCGTCCTCGCGCAAGTAGCGCGGCAGGGCCTCGGGTGACACCCACAGCTCGCCGACGAAGGCGCGCTCGCCCGGGTAGGAGTCGGCGAGCCGCCGCCACGAACGGTAGATGTCGTGCACCTCGGGCCGGTCGCTGTGCGGTGCGGGCGCCCCGGGCGGAAGGGTTCCCTCGTCGGGAAGTCCGTCCTGCTTGACCAGGAGCGAGGCGACGTCGATACGGAAGCCGTCGACACCCCGGTCGAGCCAGAACCGCAGGATGGACTCGAACTCCGCGCGTACCCGCGGCTGGTCCCAGTTCCAGTCGGGCTGCTGTGGAGCGAACATGTGCAGATACCACTCGCCCGGCGTGCCGTCGGGTGCGCTCGTACGGGTCCAGGCGGGGCCGCCGAAGGCCGACTGCCAGTCGTTGGGCGGCAGTTCGCCGCTTTCCCCCACGCCGGGGCGGAAGTGGAAGAGCTGACGGGCCGGCGACCCGGGACCGTCGGCCAGCGCCGTGCGGAACCAGGGGTGCTGGTCGGAGCAGTGGTTGGGGACCATGTCGACGATGATCCGCAGCCCGAGTTCATGGGCCTCGGTGATCAGGGCCTCGGCGTCCGCCAGGGTGCCGAAGAGCGGGTCGATGTCGCGGTAGTCGGCCACGTCGTAGCCCGCGTCGGCCATCGGGGAGACGTACCAGGGCGAGATCCACACCGCGTCGACGCCGAGGTCGCGCAGGTACGGGAGCCGGGCCCGGATGCCGGTGATGTCACCGACGCCGTCGCCGTTCCCGTCGGCGTAGCTGCGCGGATAGATCTGGTAGATGGCGGCGCTGCGCCACCAGGGGCGGCCGGACTGCTGGTCGTCGTCGGACATGCGGGTCCTCCTACGGGGGTCGGGTGGGGTCGGTTCCGGGGGGGGGCAGGGCGGTAGGGCGGGGGCGGTACGGGGGGTGCTACTGCCAGACGCGGATGTAGTCGACGTACATGTTGGAGCGGTAGTCCAGCGGGGCGTCGTAGATCGAGCCGGCGGCCCACTCGGCGGACTCGCTGGAGATCACCGGGAACATGGACACCTGGCTGATGAGCTTCGGGTCGGTGATGTCGCGTACGACGGTGCCGTCGTAGCGGAAGATCATGCGGTCGGGCCGCCATTCGAGGGTGTACGTGTGGTACCCGCTGTGCAGCCCTGGGGCGGCGACCGAGACGGAGGACACCTTGTGGTCGGCGCCGTAGCCGTCGTAGTGGATGGTGTTGCTGTAGCTGTCCGACGCGGACACGCTCTCGATCACGTCGTACTCGCCGCCGTCGCGGGCCGTGCCGTCCACGCCGTCGACACCGCCGGGCGGCATCAGCCAGAGCGCGCCGAAGAGGTCGTGGTTGGGCGGCATCTGTGCGCGCCACTCGACCGTGCCGTAGGTGAAGTCGAACTTGCCCCGGCTCTCGATCTCGCCCGTGGCGTACTCGGTCTCGGCGAGCTGGGAGAGCGAGATCCACAGGTTGCCGCCGTTGACGGAGTCGGGGTTGGGGTTGACCTTGACGTTCGACGGCTTCCACCAGCTGTCGAAGTACTGGCCGTCGCGTCGCTCGGCGTCCACCGACGACCACTTGGTGGTGTCGAGCGCGGTCCCGTGGAACTCGTCGCTGAAGACCAGGGTGGCGTGTGAGCTGCCTCCGACGGGGCGGACACCGGCGGGGGTGTTGGGGTCGACCGGCGCCGCCCGGACATCCGCCCGCGCCGGGGCGGAGAGCAGCAGGGAGAGGGCGACGAGGCCCGCCGCGGCCATGGCGCCGAGGGTGCGGGGGCGGAGTACGGGCAGGGAGGGGCGGAGTACGGGCGGGGAGGGGCGGTGATCGGGGTTCATGGCGTGTCTCCTGACTCCTCGTGCGGAGAAGGCGAGTTGGGCGAGGCGGCCTGCCCAGGACCAGGGAAGGGGCCGCGCAAAGGCGCCTCACCGCCCCGGAACGTAAATCGATTGCACACATCGGTCAAGGGATTGGTCTGGCCTCTTCAAGGGGAACGCCGCACGAACTCGCGCTGAACCAGGGAGAAGTGAGCCCACGCATCGCAAATCATCAGACCTCTTACCGTCGGCCATCTTGACCTGGTTCACGCCACACCCCTAGCCTCGCCGCCACGTAATCGATTGCACGCGATTCGGAGCAGCGATGTCCAGAGCCCTACCGTCCCGTCTCGGCCGAGCCACCGTCGCGGGGGCGGCCGTCGCAGGGGCGCTCGCGGTGTCGGTCCCCGCGCCCGCCCACGCCGAGGCCACCACCAACCTGGTCGTCAACGGCGACTTCGAGCAGGTCGCCGTCGACGGCACGATCGTCGGTTGGCCGCAGAGCGAGAACCGGGCCAGCGGCCGCGCCCAGGTCCTCGACGGCGCGGGCCCGGACGGCAGCCGGGCGCTCGCCCTCGACCTCGGGAACGCGGACGACAAGGCGGCGATCGGGCAGGACGTCCCCATCCCGGACACCGGGACCTTCCGCGCGTACCGCATCACCTTCGACGAGCGCGCGGTGGGCCTCACCGGCTACGGCGGTGACCTGTGGGCGCGCGGCTTCGGCCACGACGCCCTGATCGGCCGGGTCACCGGCGACACCCCATGGCGCAAGGCCAGTGCCGTCGTCCTCGCCCGCCCGAGCGCCCCGACCGTCAATCTGCTGCTCGCCCTGGAACGGAGCACGGGCCGCCTGCTCGTCGACAACGTCCGTGTGGAGCGGGTCGAGGGCGATGTCGTGGGCGCCAACGTCCAGCCGACCGGTGCCGTCCAGCTCACCTGGAACTTCGGCACCCTCGCGCAGCCCGCGGCCTCGTACGAGGTGCACCGTTCCGAGGACCGGAACTTCACGCCCGGGCGGAAGACGCTGATCCGCTCGGTGCCGGCGGCCTGGACCGCCGAGGACGGCTCGGCCCGTCCCGGGAAGCGCTACACGTACAAGGTCGTCGCCCTGGCCGCCGACGGCACGCGGCTGGCGACGACCGGCGCGGAGACCGTGACGACACCCTCCCGCTTCCTCGACGAGCAGCAGACGGACGTTCTGACGGCGACCACGACCGGCCAAGGAGCCCGTCTGGCATGGCGGTTGAAGGCCGGCAGCAGGACTCCGGTGACCCTCCTCGCGGGCGGCCCTGAGGTCGCTCAGGGCCAGTTGGGCAAGGCCCGCAAGGTCCGCACGTGCGGCGCCGACGACACGACCGGCGCGGTCACCCTGTCCGCCAAGGACCTCAAGGGCGCGACCGGGTTCGCGCTCACCGGGCGGAACGGCGAGGTTCTCGCGACCGCGTCCCTCGGCAGCCTCGCCCACCCGAGGATGGGCGTCACGGACGAGCGGCTGAGCGCGATCCGCGCCGCGATCCAGCAGAGCGGTACGCCCAGGTCGACGTACGACAGCCTGGTGAACCGGGTCGCCAAGGGGCTCCCGGCCTACAACTACCGTCCGGGCGAGGCGCAGGCGTCCCTGGCCCATGACGCCGCACTCCTCTACCAGGTCACGCAGGACCCGGCGTACGCAAGGATCGCCTATGAGGCGGTCGTCGAGTCCGGCCGGACCATGCCGTTCGTCAACGGCACCGCGCACGCCGGCGCCGCCGCTCTGGAGACCGCCAACGCCGCCACTCCCCTGGCCACCGCCTACGACTGGACGTACCAGGCCTGGACGGAGGACCAGCGGGCCGAGGCGCAGAAGGTTCTCCAGCGCGTCGCCGCCTACCTGGAGGTCGCGTACCAGCCGAACTTCGCCCTGCCCACCAAGCAGAGCAACTGGACCGCGGTCGTGCGCGGTGCGGAACTGACGCTCCGTCTCGCCGTGCGTGGCGACGGGCCGTTCGACCTGCAGGAGGAACGGATCCCCCAGCTCATCGACGACCTCGGCCGGCACCTGGACACCGCGTACTCGGACACCGGCTGGGACCAGGAGGGACTCGACTACTTCGGCTACGGGCTCGGGGTCGGGGCGCCGGGAATCACCGGCTCCCTCGACGCGGGCATCGGCGCGCTGAAGGAGAAGTGGGAGCGCCCGCGGTTCGCGAACCTGCTGCTGCACACGGTGTCCGCACAGGCGGACAAGGCGCGTCTCCAGTGGGGTGTCGCCACGAGCACCGGCGGGGTGCCGATCCCCGGCCTGATCTTCACCCAGGTGCCGGCCGATCAGCGCGCAGCCTGGCTCTGGCAGTACGAGCGGACGGTCGGCGGCGGGGGCGGCACCTACGGGCTGCTGCACTACCCGTACGGGGTCGCCCCGCAGGACCCCGACGAGGCGCCGGAGAGCGTGCGCGCTGCGCTGCTCGACGACCACGTCGGCTCGTACCTGTTCCGGAGCCGGTACCAGGACAAGGACGACGTCCTGGTCGGCGTCCAGAACCGCAACGAGCAGCACATCGGCTGGGGTGGTTCGGACACCTTCGCGCTGTCGCTGGTCGGCCAGGACGTGACCTGGGCGCAGCAGCCCGCGAAGAACACCTCGAAGCCGGAACTGTTCTCCAAGCCGCTCGTCGACGGGAAGCCCGAGCCGCTGGCGGGCCGGGGAAGGACGCTGGAATCGCGGGCGTACGCGGGTCAGGGCGGCGGATTCGTCTCCCTGGACGGCAGCGGGAACTACCAACTCGGCACGGCCCGACGGGACATCGCGGTGGATCTGCGCCCGACGGGCGGGGCCGACTCGGTCGTCGCGGTCCACGACACCTTCGCCGACGCGGCCGCGCGCACCTACGCCTGGCAGCTGTCCCCGGAGGCGGGGACGGCGATCACCTTCGGCGAGAGCGAGTCCGGGGCCACGACCTTCCTCTTCAGGAAGGGCGACGGCTGGCTCAAGGGGTGGATCCTGAACGCCGAGGGGGCGCAACTCTCCGTCGAGAAGGGCGCGTTCAGGGTCGTTCGGAGCGGTACGGAGGCGGACTTCCGTATCGTCCTCGCAGTCGGCAAGGGCGCCACGGTGCCCACGGCCGTCGCCGAGGGCAGCACGCTGGCGCTCGGCGACACGTCCTTCGACCTGGACGACCTGAAGGGACACGTTCCTGCTGCTGGGTGAGCGGCTGGTGGTTCCGGTTCGTCAGGCGCGGCGGACCCGGGGTCGTACCGAATCACGGACCACGACATGCGTGCCGAGCACGACCTGCTGGTCGTGGCGGTGCTCCGGGTCGTCGCGCAGGACGGCCAACCTCACGGCGGTGCGGCCGAGTTCCAGGAACGGGATCTGGACGGTGGTGAGGGCGGGGAACAGGTGCTCGGCGTGGGGCAGGGAGTTGTTGAACCCCACGACCGAGATCTCCTCCGGCACGGACACCCCACCCGCGCGCAGTTGGGCCATCGCGCAGCCGGCCACGTCGTCGTCCCACGCGAACACGGCGGTCACATCGGCCGGCATCCCGCGCAGGATCTCGCGGATGCCGGCCGGGCCCATGTCGTTGTGGTTGCCGTGGTTGGCGATCAGCGCGGGGTCGGGGCCCAGACCGTGACTCTCCAGGGCGCGGACATGGCCGGCGACGCGCCCGGCGGTGGTGGAGTTGTCGGGGCCGCCGAGGAAGAGGATCCGTTCGTGTCCCGCGGAGAGCAGATGGCTCGTGATCGCGAAGGCCCCGCCCTCGTTGTCGTAGTCGACGACGGTGAGGGGCAGTTCCGCTCCCGGTGAGGGTCGTCCGACCAGGACAAGACGGGAGCCGGCCGCTTCGAGCTCGCGCGCGAGCGCGGCCACGCGGGTCCGATAGCGCGGGGTGTCCCGGACTCCCCCGATGAGGATCACGATGTCGGCGTTCTGCTCGGCCATCGTGGCCGCGAGGGAGAGTTCGCGGTCGTGGTCGGCCTGGGAGGAGGCGACCGTACAGCGCATGCCCTCGACGGCCGCCTGCAGCTCGATCCCCCGGGCGATCTCGTTGTACGGTCCGCCGCTGAGGGTGACGAGCACGATGCCGACCGTGTTGCTGCGCCCGCTCTTCAGCGCCCTCGCATGGGTGTTGACGACATAGTGCAGCTCCTTCGCCGCGAGGAGTACCTTGGCGCGGGTGGAGTCCGTGAGCGGCTTGCCGGCCAGTACGCGCGAGACGGTCGCCGTCGACACCCCGGCCCGGCGCGCCACATCGCGCATCGTGGCCTGTCGCCGCGAGGGCTGCGGCGCGGCATGCGCTTCGGTGGCCACCGAACCTCCCCAGGACTCCTGTAATCGTTTGCATCCTGGCAGGAGGGCTGGTGAGGGTCAACGCGGCTGCTCTCGGCCTGAGCGCCCGGCCGCTCTCGCGCCGCCTCTTGTCCCGGGGGTCCGAGGATCACTACCGTGGACGACGGCAAGCGCTTTCTATCACCAATCACCAATCACCAATCGCCAATCGCCAATCGCCAATCGCCAATCGCCAATCGCCAATGAAGTGTCGTGTGTCGAGCTATCGCCTTGGGAGAGACCCGGATGCCCCCTGTCACCCTTGCCGTCGTCGGTGCCGGAGACCGTGGGACCGGCCACGCGGCCTGGGCCCTGGCACACCCCGAGCGGGCGAAGGTCGTCGCGGTGGCCGAGCCGCGCCGCACGCGCCGGGAGCGGTTCGCGGCCGCCCACGGCCTGGAGCCCGAGGCGGCGGTGGACGACTGGCGGGTCCTGGCCGCACGCGGGCGGGTCGCGGACGCGGTGCTGATCTGCACCCTCGACCGTGACCACCTGGAGCCGGTCCTCGCCTTCGCCGCGCTCGGCCACCACATCATGCTGGAAAAGCCGATGGCGCTGACCGAGGACGAGTGCCGCTTGATCGTCGACGCGGTGGAGAGCGCCGGAGTCACCCTGTCGGTCGGCCATGTGCTGCGGTACACGCCGTACACGCGGGCCCTGAAGGACCTTGTCGACTCCGGCAGGATCGGGGACCTCGTCAGCGTCCAGCATCTGGAGCCCGTCGGGTTCTGGCACCAGGCGCACTCGTTCGTCCGGGGCAACTGGCGTCGCGAGGACGAGGCGACCTCCATGCTGATGGCCAAGTCCTGCCACGATCTGGACTGGCTCCAGTACGTGCTCGGCGAACCGCCGGTGCGCGTCTCCAGTTTCGGACGGCTTTCACACTTCCGCTCCGAGAACAGGCCCGCGGGCGCCGCCGACCGCTGTACGGACTGCGCGGTGGAGGTGGAGGCCGGCTGCCCGTACTCGGCCAAGCGCGACTACGGCGACCGCCTCGCCCGGGGCGACCACGGCTGGCCGTTGAGCGTGGTGGTCGACGACTTCACCCCCGAGGCCCTGGACTCGGCCCTGCGGGAGGGTCCCTACGGGCGGTGCGTGTACGCCTGCGACAACGACGTGGTCGACCACCAGGTCGTGGCCATGGAGTTCGCCTCCGGTGCGACGGCCACGTTCACCATGACGGCCTTCACCGAACAGGCCGACCGGCAGACCCGGATCTTCGGCACACACGGCGAACTCCACGGCGACGGCAGGACGTTGCGGGTGTACGACTTCCTGACCCGCACCGAAGAGACCATCGACGTGTTCGGTGAGGGGTCGATGGACGCCGGAGGCGGTCACGGTGGCGGTGACGCGGGCCTGATGGACGCATTCGTCGCGGCTGTCGCCACCGGTGACCCGGGTCTGGTGAAGTCCGGCCCGCAGGAGTCCCTCACCAGCCATCTCACCGTGCTGGCCGCCGAGCGGGCGCGCCTCGGCAACACCGTCGAGACCGTGCACCGCCCCGCGCCTGCTGCCGCAGGTCCAACCGCACCGTGAGCCGATACCGGGGCCTGTCGCGGTTCCCGCGACGGGCCCCGTTTGCGGCGCTCTTCGGCCGCGACCCTTCCGCCGGCGTCGCTCCCCGTCCGCGGCGCGTGCCGCCGCCGCGGGTCAGGGCTGGGTGCAGTTGACGCGGGCGAACACGGTCAGCGGCTGGGTGCCCCTGTTCGTGGCCCGTACGGTCCATCCGGTGGGCGTGGGGTACGACTCGTTGAAGAACACGGCCGGGTTGCCGAGTCCGCCGCCCCCGGTCGGCACCTCGCCGGCGGGGCACTCGGCGTGGGAGGTTCCGGTGGCTCCCAGGCCCAGCAGCGTGCCCTCGCTGGAGCGCGAGCTGTGGGGCGTGTTGGAGCACACGACCTGGGTGGCGATCCGCTGCTGGAACGGGGAGGCGTTGTAGGCCCGTACGACCCACTCGTCAGCGATGTCGGACGACTGGCTCACGTACATCCGGTCGTTGCCCTGGGCCCCGCCGATGTTGCCGCCGCCCGTGGCCTCCGTGCCGGCGGGGCAGGCCGCGCGGGCGATGCCCGACTCCCCCATCGGCACTTGCGTGGTGGGGATGCTCGATCGACGGGTGTGCCACTGCGGGGTGCAGATGCTCACGGCCCGGACGGTCTGCGGGGTGTCGGTCTCGTTGTAGACGTCGGCGGCCCAGCCCGCGGAGGACCACGAGGCGGTGATGAAGACTCCGTTCCCGGTGGTCCGTACGCCTCCTCCTGAGCTCTGCTCGGGCGACTGGCAGGGAACGTTGACGTGGACCCCGGAATGGGGTGCCACGGTCGAGGTGAGTCCTTCCGTGATGGTGTGCGGGGCCAGCGCCGGTGCGCCGCGCGGATCGGGGACGGCGGTGGCGGCCCCGGTACACAGGGCGGCCGCGCAGAGCGTCCCGGCCATACCGAGCGCGGCCAGACTGAGCCGGTTCATGGTTACTCCAGGTGATCGAGCGAGGGAGAACGTCCACGTCAGGATCCCCGGAATGCAGCAGATGAATACAAAGAGTCACCAGAACAGACGATCGTGACGCATGGCCCGTCCAGCGGCCCGCCCCTTCGGGACTCGGGCGACACTCAGGGCGACAATCAGGCAGGACCCCTGGTCGCCGGAATATGGCTGGCCCGGCGGTCGCGGTGGCTCGTACCATCCGCGCATGGTCGAGGGCGTGGCAGAAGCCGTACCGGAGCGCATGGCTGGGGAGAACCCCGAGCAAGAGGACACGGGGACGCCCCATCAGGTGTGCTGGCGCGGTCAGGGCGTCGCCTTCGCGCCGCTCGACCTCGACGACGCGGAGCTGATCCACGCCTGGCGCGCCGACCCCGTCGCCGCCCACGAGATCGGCATGTGGCCGCGTACCCTCTCCGCCGTGCGCGAGCGCATCGAGCGCGACCGCGACGACAACGACCGCGACGACTTCCTCGTCCTCCTCCCCGACGGCACGCCGATCGGCCACATCGCCCTGTTCGACCAGGACTTGGTCGACGGCACCGCCGAGATCCTGCTGATGCTGGACCCCGGCCACCGGGGCCGGGGCCACGGCGTGGACGCCGTGGACGCGCTGGTCGACCTCGCCTTCGGCGAGCTGCCCATGCACCGCGTGCAGGCCGTCACCCACACCACCAACACCGCGGCGCTCGACGTCCTGGCGAAGGCCGGGTTCGTACAGGAGGGGGTGCGCCGCTCCGCATGTCTGCACCGCGGTCGGCGCTACGACGTGGCGGTTCTGGCCCTACTGCGGGACGAGTGGCAGGCGCTCACGCGACCCCGGTCCTGGGAAGTACCGACCGGCGGCCACTGACCTCGCGGCCCCGGCGTCCGTGACGGCCGGCCGTACGGCCGGCCGGCGCCGATACCCGCAGATGACGAATCAGATCGCTGTCCGCACTTCCGCGCGATCGATCAGCCCTCGGTGCGCAGCCCCGCCAGCAGCCGGTCGAGCGCCTGCTCCGCCCCCTGCGCGTCCCCGCCCCGCGCGATCCAGAGCGCGGCCTCGTTCATCGCCCCGGAGAGGAGCCGGGCCAGGGGCTCCACCGGCTGATCGGCGATGATCCCGGCTGCGGCGAGCGCCTCCAGGGCCTCGGCGAGGTGCCGGGCGGAGGACTCCTCGTCGAGGGCCCTCCACTCGTCCCAGCCCAGGACGGTCGGCGCGTCGACCAGCAGGATCTGGCGTACGGCCGGGTCGGTCCCCGCGGCCAGGAAGGCCCGGCAGCCGGCCCGGAGTTGCCCCCAGAGGTCCTCGTGCCGCTCGGCGGCGGCCGCGACCCGCTCCCCCAGTTCGTGCTGCACCTCGGCGACGACGGCGCGGAAGAGCCCCGCCTTGCTGTCGAAGTGGTGGTAGGCGGCCCCCTTGGTGACCCCGGCGGCCCGCGCAACCTCAGCAAGGACCACGTGGTGGTACCCGTCGGCCGCGAACCGCCGCCGCCCTTCGGTCAGCAGCGCCTGCCGCGTCGCCGCCCGCTGCTCAGCCCGGTTGACCGCCATCGTGCGCACCACCCTTTCCCTTTCGCATACCGGGGGTATGCTAACGCTATGGTTCACATACCCCGGGTATGTGAAATGGATCTGAAGGGGCTCTGCCATGACGAACGACCTCACGACCACACCCCCGGCCACCGTCACGCCCACTCCCACGACCAAGCTCGGCGGCTTCTACCCGGTGCTCGCCACCGGGGACGTGGGAGCCTCCCGCGACTTCTACACCCGTCACCTCGGGTTCGAGGTGACGTTCGAGGCGGACTGGTACGTCAGTCTGCGCCGCCCCGACGCGCCGCAGTACGAACTGGCACTGCTGGACCACACACACCCGACCGTCCCCGAGGGCCACCGGGGCGCGCTCCAGGGCGGCCTGCTCCTGAACTTCGAGGTGGACGACGTGGACTCCGAGCACCAGAGGCTCGTGGCGGAGGCCGGCCTTCCCGAGATCCTGTCGCTGCGTACGGAGGAGTTCGGCCAGCGCCACTTCATCGTCGCGGCCCCTGACGGTGTGCTCATCGATGTCATCACCGTCGTACCGCCCAGCGAGGAGTACGCGGCCCTGTACAGCGACACCGACACCGACGCCTGACCTCGCATGCCCTGCGGGTGAGTCGCTCGATCAGCTGCCGGCCGTGGAGATGAGGCGTCGGAGGGTGGCCTGCGCAGGTGGGCCCCAGGTGGGCTTGCCGCCGGGGCGGCCGTGGACGCCGGCGTCACCGATGAGGATGCAGGCGAGGGCGCGCAGCACCGCCCAGCCGCGGGCGCGACGCAGGGTCGCGGCGTCCGGGGCCGGCCGGTAGGCCTCGTGGAAGCCGTCGGCGGCGCCGTCCTGGAGAAGTACCCAAGGCGCGGCGAGGTCGCAGGCCGGATCGCCGGCGAAGAGGTCGCCGAAGTCGATCACGCCGCAGAAGGTGCCGTCCTCGGTGAGGACGTTCGCTGGATGCAGGTCGCCGTGGAGCCACAGCGCCGGACCGTCCCAGTCGGGTGCGGCGGCGGCATCCGCCCAGACCGCGCGGACGGCGTCCGGGTCGGGGATCAGGCCCAGCCGGGTGGCCGCGGCGAGCTGCCCGGCGAACCCTGACGCATGGTGCGCCAGCGGTCCCCCGCGGCCACGGCCGGTGGGCGCCCCGGTGGGAGCGGGTCGGTGAAGAGCCGTCAGGAACGCGGCCAGGGTGTCGGCCGCCTCCGCCCCGCGCGTGGCGGGGGCGCGGTCGGCGGGCTCGCCCGGCACCCACGTGGTGACGATCCAGGGCCGGGGGAACCGCTCGGAGGGCTCGCCGAGGCGCTGCGGAACGGGGATCGGCAGCGGGAGGTGCGGGGCGAGGGCGGGCAGCCAGGCGTACTCCTTGCGCAGCAACGCGTCCGCGGACCGCGTCGCCCAGGGCAACCGTACGGCGAGGTCGTCGCCGAGCCGCCACAACTGGTTGTCCCAACCACGCGCGCCGAGCCTCACGGGGTGATCGGCCAGGTCGGGGTGCTGCTCGCGCAGCAGGTCCTGGACCAGCTCGGCCGTGATGTCGATCTCGCTCTCGGTGTGGGTCATGCGGAGCAAAGGTAGTACGGCGAAACGTCACTTCGGGTGGATCTCCCCCGGACCGTCGGTTCGGGGGCGGCGGAGTCGCCTCGTTCCCCGTAGACAGGTGCCGTGGATGATCCCTTCGCTCTCGCCCCGTCCCCCTCGCCGTCACCGTCGTATGTGCTCTCGTGCCTGGTCCAGGACTGCGGCGGCGTGCCGTTGTCGCTGATGGGGCCGCAGTCGCCGTACGAGTTCGGACAGGGACCGGTCCACCTGCCGGGAGTGGAGGTGCGGGTAGCGGTCGAGGAACCTGCTCCAGTGACCACAGGCCTCCTCCAAGTGGCCGACTCCCAGCAGGGATTCGGCCAGCCTGGCATGAGTGAGGGCGACCTGCCGGTGGTCGCCGGGGGGCCGGTGAGCGAGGGCTGACCGCAAGGCGGCCCTGCCTTCGGCGTCGTCGCCGAGGGCCAGGAAGACCTCGGCCCGCTGGTAGTGGAGGCCCGAAGGCGGATACGCCACGAACGGAGCGCCTTCATGGACCGCGCGCTCGTGCCGGCGCTCCGCGGCGGCGAGATCGGCGAGGGCTACGAGGCGCTCGCCACGATGGGCCGAGGTGAGCGCCCGCTGGACCAGCAGAAAACTGAGCACCGTCGGATCACCTGGCTCTCCGTGGACGGTGAGCGCGGCGTGCGCCAGCTCGTCCGCACGACGGTGGTGCAGAAGCCTCAGCGCCTGCGAGCTCATGGCGCGCAACGTGATGGCGTACTGCCGGCGATCGCCGGCCTGATGGGCCAGCGCCAGGGCATGCGAGAAGTAGCGCTGCGCCAGTCCCTCGCGTCCCGCGTCCCCGGTCATGACAGCGAGCACATGGACCAACTGGGCCACCGCGACCCGCGCGTCGTCGTGCAGCTGGCCGACCCCCGGGGCGCCGCCCAGGAGGCGGCTGACGTCGTCACCGATGTACGCGGCAAGTGCGCTGCGCGCGTGGGCGCCACCGTGACTGCGACTCAACGCCGCGTACACGCGCGCCATCTCCTGCAGCAGCTGTACGTCCTCGGGGACCGGGCGCCGGAAGCCACTCACCGCGGGCGTCACCGGCTGCGCCGCCGGTGGCGAGCGCCAGGAGGGGAGCGCGAGAGCGGTCAGCGCGTACCCGGAACGGGCCAGAAAGGCGCGCGGCTCGGGCCGAGCCTCCGCACGGCACAGAGTGATGAGTCCACCCACAACAGAGGCGGCGCCGGGGGCGAGCAGCGATTCCCAGGAGCGTTCCGGCGCGGCCAACCCGGTCTCCGCGGCGAGCACAAGGCGACCGACTCGCCGGCTGAAGGCGGCCGCGACCAGATCGGGAATCGGCGGTCGGGGGCGGGACCCGGTGAGCCAGTGGGCCACGGACGTCCGGTCGTAGCGGAGGCGTAGGCCCTGGGCCGTTCCCAGGCCGTTGACCGCACGGGCCAGCTCGCCCCCGGTCCAGTCGGCCTCGCCGAGCAGTGCGGCAAGCAGTCCGTTGGCCTCACGACGTGCCACGAACCCTCCCAGCGCCCCTTCCTCTCACCGCGTTCACAGGACGATCGAGGTTGGGTACTCAAGAGGGCTATGCCCGCATCAGCGCCCACTGCCACCTCATGCGGGATCTGCGATGCGGCGCCCGGCCACTGGACCTCATCCCCCTTCCGGGGAACCGTCCAGGACATGGCCAAGGCGAAGCCGAGGTCGTCGAAGCGTGCTCCGGGGAAGACGCTCCCGTACAGCTCGCGGCACACGTTGTCGACCAGCGCGACGGTGCCGCCCGGCCGCGCGAGGCCCTTCAGGTGCTCCAAACCCGCGCGGTAGTCCTCCAGATGGTGGAGCATCGTGTGGCTGTAGACCAGGTCGAAGCCGTGCGCGTCCTCCAGATCGAGTACGTCCATCACCAGGTGACGTTGCGCCCCGGGAGCAGGCTGACGAAGCGGTCGTAGTCACGAGCGAACCGGTCGAAGGACCGCGGGTCGGCTTTCTGCGTCATACCTCTCCCCTGCACGGCATGGACCCACGAGCTTCACCTCACGAGGTCGC
This sequence comes from Streptomyces sp. NPDC026092, assembly GCF_040638605.1. Taxonomy (NCBI): domain Bacteria; kingdom Bacillati; phylum Actinomycetota; class Actinomycetes; order Kitasatosporales; family Streptomycetaceae; genus Streptomyces; species Streptomyces sp. NPDC026092. Next base: position 50,658 of record NZ_JBEZYN010000027.1, on the reverse strand, counting down.
TCGGGACCTCCATCATGTCGGGTATCGCCCGCAGGTCGCGCAGCCGCAGGCGGCTGCCCGGGTAGCGGTCCGTGAGGTGGCGGACGCTGGCGACGTTGCCGTTGGTCTGGTGTCGGATCAGTTCGATCCGGTCGCGTAGTCGCGGTTCCGCGTGACCGTGCTCGGCCAGGAGGCGGGTGGCGCGGGCGGTGAACTGCTCGACGTCGAGGTTGTGTTGTTCCACGAGGTGGCGGACGGCTGCCTCGCGTGACCCGAGGGTGGGTTCGAGCAGGAGGACGGAGTTGATGTCGACGACGTGGCCGTCGTCCACGCGCCGGGCGGCGTCCCGGTCCAGGGAGCCCAGGTCGTTGACGCGTACGACCAGGTGCGCGGCCAGTTCCGGCAGTCCGCTGGCGTCCAGGGCCGCTTCGACGTCGGTGGTGAGGTGGAGGCCGAGTTCGGTGGTCCAGCACTCGAGGAAGAGGGGTACGAGGATGGTGTGTTGCCGGTACGGCCAGTAGGTCTCGACCGTGAGGTCCTCCACGGACAGCGCCTGCTCGGCGCGTGCGCGCGACGCCCAGGCGCGGAACGTCTCCTCCAGCCGATCCGTCGCGATGCCCTTCCGGTGCAGCGTCTCCAGGATGGCCCTGAGGCACGCCACTCCCTCGTTCCGGTCGTCGACGGCGCCCGTCCTGATGAACCGTACGAGTTCCTCGTTCTCGGCGACCGTCACGTCCTCCACCAGGAACACGAGCAGGACGAAGAGCGTGCCCGCGTCCACCTCGGGGCCGGTCGTACGGCGCGGAGCGCAGTACGCGTCGTACGTGGCGGCAAGGTAGGCCCCGCGTTCGTGGTACTCCCTGCCGCGTGCGCAGGTGCAGTGGCGCAGCGACCAGGCGAGCAGCTTCTCCGCGGTGCGGCGGTGCGGCTCGTCGAGATACACGGGCCGAGCGGCGGGTACGGCGGTCACGGCGTCGCCCCTTGCAGGGCGCGGACGGCGAAGACGGTCGTGAGGTGCACCGAGCCGAACCAGAGCGGCACGCGGCCCATTTCCGGAAGCAGCCGCAGGCGGGCCACCCGCCGTCCTGCCGCTGCTGCGCGACGAGTTGCTCGCGCCAGGCGGTCGGGGAGACGAGCCCGAGGTGGTCCGCGGCGATGGTCAGGAGCGCGAGATCGAGCGCGCCTTCCGGTTCCGTACGTCTCAGGGCGGTGGCCAGTGGGTCCGAGAGTCGGTCCGCGCACTGTTCACATCGGCTGCACACGCGGGCGGCCGCGTAGAGGAAGGCCGCGGGAGACGGGTAGTAGCGCGTGCCCGATCTGTAGGCGCCGGATGTGAGGTGGTGGCGGAGGTACGCGAGGGTGGCGAGGGACGCGTCCGAGTGGCCCGTCGCGAGGTGAAGGGTCACGAGCACGTTGGCGCAGGCGACCGCGTCGTGTTTGCGGCCGCGCGGCGGGGCGTCGGGTTCCGTCGTGTCGTCCCAGTACACGAGGAAGACGCCCTCGTGGAGCAGGCCGTTCGGCGCACCGCTTCCGGGCGGGGCCGCGGACCGGATGAGGTCCTGGGCCGTCGCGAGCAGCCTGCTTGCCGGCATCAGACCGTGCTCGAAGAGTGCGCCCGCCGCGACGGCCGTGCAGTCCGTGTCGGCGGCGAAGGCGGGGACACCGGGAAAGAACCCGAACCGGTTCCCCCGGCGCGCTCCCTCCACCTGCCGGGCCGCATCCGCCACGAAGCGTCGCTCGGCCGGGCCTGGGGCCGGCGGGAGCACCGCAAGGGCGAGCATCGCGGAGAACACCTCGTCGCCGAGAGCGAAGCCGAGGTCTGTGCCGTGCCGCTCGCGCAGCAGCCGAGGCGCTGCTGCGGGTGGTACGACCTCGGTGAAGGACGGGTGGAAGGAGCACATCGAGGACGGCATGCCGTTCGGGGAAGCGGCGAGGAAGGCCCATCCCAAGGCGGCGGAGGAGAGTGCGTCACGGTGTGGGTCTTGCAGCATGGCGAGCCCCGGGGTCGCGGCGGGGGCGGATGGTGCTCGTTGTATGCCGCGCGTTCCCCCTGTGAAAGGTGCCCGGGGCGGGCAGGTCGTTGAACGCGTTGAACGCGCGGTGCCGCACCTTTCCCGTGGTGGCCGACGAAGACAGAATGCCGCCATGCCGACGATCACGACCGCCGCCGAACAGGTGGCCGCCGCCATCGACGCCCGAAACCGTGACGGAGTCGCGCTGGTCGCGGTCGACGGGATGGGCGGATCAGGCAAGTCGACCTTGGCGACAGCCCTGCTTAAGTTGTGCGGCGCCGTGGTGGTCCACGGCGACGACTTGGGCGTCGTCGTCGTGGAGGGCGTGTACACCGCTCGGCCGAACTCGGAAAGCAGCGGGCCGCAAAGGAGGCGAACTTCATCGCCTCCCCCGCGGCCCGGGCGAACGTCAGACGCAGCGTCCGTCCATCCAGTCGGTGAGGCCCGGCGTCCACGAGGTGGCCAGACGGGTCACATCGGCGTCCAGCGCCCGCTGCCAGGAGGCGTAGTTGCCGGAGGCCGGCGGGGGCGGCTCCTGCCAGTCGACGACGTCGTACCAGTCGGGGAAGCCGGTGAGGGCCGCGGAAAGCCCTGCGGCGCTGACCCGGCTCCGGAGCACCGGATCCAGCTCCGTGTCATGCGTGTAGATCATGATCTCCTGGGACGCGATGCGCTCCGCGATCGGTGCGAGCACCTCGTTCCAGGCCGTCTCCCGGATCGACGAGTCGCTGCTGAGGAGAGACTCCTTCGTTTCCTTCTTCACCTCCACCATCACGACCATGCCGAGGGCCTTGGCGCTGTCGAGCCACTCGCGGAACGTGTACACGGTCTCACCCGTGTACGGGCCGCGCGTGATGGTGCGTCCACTGAGCGGGTTCGGCCCGCTCGCCCACGTCAACTCCGAGAGGGGATCGGACGATCCGGTCAGCCCGTAGGTGGTTCTGTTGTGCCACATCACGGCCTTGGTGCCGTTCTTGGTCAGCCGCAGATCGGCCTCCACCCCGGCCGCGCCCCAGCTCTTCTCCTGGGCGAGGCCCCTGGGGTGGTTCGCTGCACGGATCTGATCTTCCTGCCAGCCTTCCGCCTCCGAGGGCCACCCGCCGTGCCCGAACACCGCGGGACAGTAGGGCAGCAGGGTGGGGCTGGTGTACCCCTCCATCATGTGGACCTGGCTGAAGGTCCAGTTGCCGGGCTCGGACTCCCAGCTGTGCAGGGGACTGTTGAGGTCACCGTCGGACTTGGCGGTGAAGGTGATCGTCTTCACCCGTCCGTCGGCGTAGCCGTAGAGAGTGGCCAGGTCGTCGCGGCCGTCCCCGTTGAAGTCACCGGTGACGATCTTCATACGCGAACGATCGTACGAGCCCGCCGGGAGGGTCAGCATGTCCCGCCGGGCGCCGAACTTTCCGTCCGTGCCGAGACGGAAGCCGATCACCGCGTCGTGTCCGTCCGCGTAGTCGTACCAGGCAGCCAGTTCGTCACGGCCGTCACCGTCGAAGTCACCCGCGTGCAGACTCGCCTGCCGGAACGTCCAGCCCGTGGACTCCCAGCCGTGCACGGGCTCGGCGAACCCGCCATCGGTCCGCCCGGCCCAGTACATCAGCTTCACACTGCCGTCCCGGTACCCGTACAGCGCCGCGAGGTCGTCACGACCATCCCCGTTGAAGTCACCGGTGGCGAACTTCATGCGGTTGACGTACCAGCCATCCCCAGGGGCCCGCTCGAAGGAGGAGAGGTGCGCGCCGAAACCGCCGTCCGGGCGGGCGAGCATCGTGAAGAGTTTGTCGCCGCCGTCTCCGTAGGCGTACCAGACGGCGACGTCGTCACGGCCGTCCCCGTTGAAGTCGCCGGCCTGGGCGGTCATGGCGTCGAAATTCCAGTTGCCCGGCGCCGCGGTCCAGGAATGGAGAGGACTCTCGAATCTGCCGTCTCCACGACCGAGCCAGGTCAGCAGGGTGACCCGGCCGTCCTCGTAACCGTAGAAAGCCGCGAGGTCGCCCACACCGTCCCCGTTGAAGTCGCCGGTGAGGCGCTTCATGTTCTCGACCCAGTAGTTGCCCGCAGGGGTCTCCCAGCCCACCCCGGGCGCGGCGAAGGCGCCGTTCGAGCCCGCGAGGAAGGTGCGTACGGCGTCGTGCCCGTCTGCGTAGTCGTACCAGGCGGCCAGATCGCTGCGGCCGTCACCGTTGTAGTCGTGACGGGCACCGGTGCTCGCCAACCGGGCACCGGCGCCCGGTGCGGCCGCCTCAACGGTCGGCGCATCCGCCGTGCCGCCGAATGCCGTGGCCGTCCCTGCCGGTTGCCCGGGCGCGGCGGTCGCACCACCGGCGCCCGTGGACAGGCCGAGCAGAGCGAAGCACAGCGCGGCCGCGCCCATTGCTATGGAAGGTCTCCTCATCCAGCTCTTCACATCCCTTGCCGTCGAACGAGAAAAATGCACCCCTCGGTGGGGGTGCATGCGGAGCGAGCCTCGCCCGGCCGGATCGGCCATCTCGCCACAGCCACGGCAAACACGACGACCGACGCCTGCGAGGCCGTCGATCATTAGATCATTCAAGATCCTTCTGAGGTAGGTCAGCAGCAGACCGGGCGTCCCCGAGGGGCTGGGTACGGCCCACCGTGTCACTGAGCTCTTTCAGAGTGGCCACTGATCGAGTGGCGAACAGCGGGTCGTAGACAGCGTTCACGAGGTGTTGGAAGTCGCCGGGGATCTTGATAGCGCCCTGGCGTCGGTCGAGGAGTACTACGTGGCCACGACCCGTCCCCGGGAGCGAGCCCATCTGGTGGTTCCCGGCGTCAGTCCGACCCGGTCTGCCGTGCCGGGCGCATGTCGTGGGTGAGTGGGAGTGCGCCCGCGTGGGTGAGGGCGATCTCCTGCCACGCGCCCGGGAAGGTGACGTCCGTGATGGCGAGGAGGCGGCCGTGGTGGTCGTACAGGTGGCGGCGGATGGTGAGTTCGGGTGGGGCGGGGGTGCCGCCTCGTGGATCGGGTCGGGTGACGGTGACCGTTTCCTTGATGGTCGGTCGGATCCCGGAGCGGGTGAGCCAGTGGTGCAGCAGCCGCAGATCGGGGTCGATCACCGGTAACCGCGTGACGTACCGGGAGAGTTCGGGGATCTCCAGGGTGGCCGCGGGGGCGAAATGGGTGAGGGCCTCGTGCGTCAGCTCGCCGGAGGCGGTGACGAAGCGCTGGTGGTGCGTCAGCGCTGGGCGGGTGCGCAGGATGCCCAGGGCGTCGGCCATGGCCGCCGAGACCGGGGCGCTGAAGAGGCGGCCCTCGTGCGCACTGTCGGCGGCACCCGCCGGGAACAGGTGCGCGGTTCCCTCCGGTTCGGTGGCTGCGGGGCGGTCGATGGGCGGACCGGGCTGCCGGGCGGCGCCGTTCACGTAGGTGCCCCGGCGGTCGGTCACCACAAGTCCCCGCTGGCGAAGCCACTGGAGTGCGGCCCGGACGGTCTGCCTGTTGACTGCGAACGTCTCGGCGAGAGCACGTTCGGCGGGGAGTTTGGTGTGTACGGGCATGTGGCCCTGCGCTATCTCCCGCTCCAGGTGAGTGGCGATGCGCAGATAGGCGGGGGCGGGGGCGGGCCGGTGGTGCAGGGGGCGAGACACGACAACGTCACCTCACGGAATGTGATGGTCCGGGCGCGGTGCGGCATCAAGCTAGCATTGGTCTACACCTTTGCGTCAAACCACGCGCGCACTCGCTTCCGCAGCGCCAAGTGCCGTTCGCCGACAGGGCGTTTCATCGCCGGGCAGCGAAACCCCGCCCTCACTTGTCTGGACTACTTTAGCGGGTATCACTGTCGGAGCTTGCGCGAACCTGATAGAAACTGCGCGTTCCTGAGTGTTCGTGAGGTCAAGCGGTTCCCTACGCGTCCCCTCTCCCGGAGGCATGGATGAAGCTCAAGCGCCGCGACCCGCTCAAGGCGGCCGCCCCGAGAGGTACGGCATGAGGCCCGCACCGCGACCGCTCGTGCTCGCCGCAGGCGGCACCGGCCTGGTCCTGGACATCGCCGGGCCCTCGCTTCCGCGGGTGCTGCACTGGGGCGCCGCCCTGGACCCGGCCGCCGACGAAGACGCGGCCTTCGCCGCGAGCGGCGCGGGTACGGCGGGCGACGCCCGGACCGCGGGCAGCGGGGTGACGTACGGGGTTCCGCTCGTCCCCCTGCAGGCCGAGCGGTGGTCGGGGCGGCCCGGCATCCGCGGTGACCGGGCCGGGCGGTGGCCGCACCGGCGGCCACTCCCGACCGAGCCCGTCACGCACGCGGCCGACGACAGCGGCGGCTCCGTCGTGACCGCGCACGCCGCCGACGCCGAGGCCGGTGTCACCCTCACCTGCGAGCTGCGGCTCACCGCCCAGGGCGTGGTCGGCCTCCGGCACACCGTGGCCAACACCGGCGACGACCACTGGACGATGGCCGCGGCCCGGCCGTCCCTCCCTCTCCCCGAAGAGGCCGCCGAACTGCTCGACTTCACAGGCCGCTGGGGCTTCGAGCGCGCTCCTCAGCGCTCCCCGTTCATCCACGGCCTCCATCTGCGCGAGACGCGGGAGGGCCGGCCCGGCCACGACTCCGCCACCCTGCTCGTCGCGGGAACAGCCGGGTTCGGCTTCCGCCACGGCCAGGTCTGGGCCGTGCACGTGGCCTGGAGCGGTGAGAGCGAGTACGGCGCCGAGCGGTCCGCCGGCCATGGCAGCGTCCTCTCCGGCGGCGAACTGCTCGCCTCCGGCGAGGTGCGGCTGGCGCCCGGTGAGTCCTACGCCTCCCCATGGGTGTACTTCGTCCACTCCGGCGACGGACTGGACGGCATCGGCGACCGACTGCACCGCATGCTGCGCGCCCGGGCCGTCGACGACGGCTGGACCGTCCGCCGGACGGACTACGAGTTCCTGACCTCGCCGCAGGCCCGCGACGTGCTCCACGAGGAGGGCATCACGGTGATCGACTACCGGTCCATCCAGCACGTCTGGACCCTGCCACGCACGCAGTCCCCCGCTCCCTAGACGACGACCAGCGCACGCACGGCACGATCAGCAGGACGGCGCGCAGTGCCGGGTCGACTCCGGACCGGCCAGGACATCGAAGCCGTACCCAAAGGTGGCGGGCCCGGCGACGACCGCCGCCAGTCCGAGCGCGGTCCGCCACCGGCCCCGTACCGCGACGAGGACAGCCAGGGCGGCGGCGGTCCCGCCGATCATCAGGATCGGGAGGCCGGGAAGTTGCACTGGCGTTCTTCACATTTTCCGCACTCCGCATTCTGATCGATTCGATCGCATTCGATCGATACGCTGGGAGCAGAGGCGTACGGTAGCGCCTCCCGAGGGATTCAGGGGGAGCCATGCGGCATCACGTCGATCATCGTCACGACCGGGTACTCGAACTCGTCCGGGCGCGCGGAAGTATCCGGGTCACCGAGCTCGCGTCCGAGCTGGGGGTGTCGCCGGTGACGCTGCGGCGGGACGTGGAGGCGTTGGCCGCGCTGGGCAAGGTGCAGCGGATGCACGGGGCGGTCGTCTGGCCCGGTGAGGGGGGCGCTCGGGCGGAGGAGCCCGAGGCCGGGGGTGTGGTGGTCGGGATGATCGTGCCGACGACGACGTACATCTTCGGGGACGTCGTCCTCGGGGCCCGCAAGGCCGTCGAGGCGCAGGGCGGACGGCTGGTGCTCGGTGTGTCGGGGTACGTCGACAGCGAGGACCCCGTGCAGGCGGAGCATCTGCTGGCCAGCGGGGCCGAGGGGTTGCTCGTGGCGCCGAGTTGGTTCGGCGGGGTGCCCACCGACGGGCAGGAGGAGTGGCTGCTCGCCTGCGGGGCCCCGACGGTGCTCGTGGAGCGTACGGCGCCGGCCGTCAACCCGGCGGCCACCCTCGACCGGGTGCGGACCGACCGCGCGCACGGCGCCGCGCTCGCCGTGAACCATCTCGCATCCCTCGGCCACCGTTCGGTCGCCGCCGTGCTGCAGGAGGGCCCGCACGCGACGGGCATCACCGCCGGGTACGTCAACTCGGTGCGGGCGCTGGGCCTCGAGACCGTGCCGGGTTCACCGTTCACCCGCGGGTCGGGCGCGGAGTACGACGAGGTGGCGGAGTACCTCGTCGAGGCCGTCGAGCGGCACGGGGTCACGGCGGCCCTGGTGCACAGCGACGAGGACGCCATCGTCCTTGTCCCCCGGCTTCAGGCCCGCGGGATCAGCGTTCCCGAGGACCTCGCGCTGGTCGCGTACGAGGACGAGGTGGCCGCGCTTGCCGACGTACCGCTGACGGCGATCGCTCCGCCCAAGCAGGCGGTCGGCGAGCTTGCGGCGAAGCTGCTGCTCGAGCGGCTGGCCGAGCGGAGCTCGGGGAGTGAGCCCGGGCCGCGTCAACACCTGGATCTGCTGCCGAAGTTGAGGGTTCGCGCCTCCTGCGGAGGACGCCAGGGGGCGTCGGAGACCGGATGAACATCGTGATCGTTGCTCGATCGTTTTGATTGTCTTGTGCGTTTGCTCTTGACGGTGATCGAGTTGGCGAAAAAGATGTGCCTCGTTCGCCTCTTTCTCCCCGTCGAGGTTTCCGTAGGAGCCGTGCCATGTCGCGCAGTTCACGCTCGTTCCGTATAGCCGCCACCGCCACCGTCGCCGCTCTCGGTCTGCTCGCCACCGCCTGCGGTGGCAGCGACGGCGGCTCGTCCGACGCCGCCTCCGACGGCAAGCCGGTCACCCTCACCTACTGGACCTGGACGGGTGGCGCGAAGGCCACCGTCGACGAGTTCAACCGGACCCACAAGAACATCCAGGTCAAGTTCACCGAGATCACCGGTGGCGCGGAGGGCTACGGCAAGCTGTCCAACGGCGTGAAGGCGGGCAACGCGCCCGACGTGGCGACCATCGAGTACCAGATGGTCCCCGAGTTCGCGAGCCAGGGACACCTCGTCGACCTCACCGAACACGCCGGTGCCACCGTCAAGGAGAAGTTCCCCCAGTCCATCCAGGACCTGGTGACCTTCGGCGGCAAGACCTGGACCGTTCCGTTCGACGCCGCGCCGCAGGTCTTCTACTACCGCACGGACCTGTTCAAGAAGTACGGCATCGAGGTCCCCAAGACCTGGGACGAGTTCAAGGTCGCCGCCGAGAAGGTCAAGAAGGCCGACAAGAGCGTCCGACTGGCCAACATGCCCAAGAACGACCCGGCCCTGCTCGCCTCGCTCTCCTGGCAGGCCGGCGGCAAGTGGTTCAGCACCCAGGGCGACGCCTGGAAGCCGGGGGTCGACGACGCCGCGTCCAAGAAGGTCGCCGGCTACTGGGACGACCTGGTCAAGAACGACCTCGTGCAGAGCTACACCGGCTACAGCCCGGAGGAGGTCAAGTCCCGGGTCGAGGGCAAGACCCTCGCCATCCTCGGCGCCTCCTGGTCCGCGGCCGGTATGAAGACCAACCTGCCGGACCTGAAGGGCAAGTGGGCCGCCGCACCCATGCCGAACTGGGGCGCCCCGGCCAGCGGCAACTACGGCGGGACCTCCTACGGCGTGCTGAAGGGCAGCAAGAACGTCGCGGCCGCCGCCGAGTTCATCAAGTGGATCACCACCAACGGTGACGCGGTCAAGGCCCGGCTGAGCGACCCGAAGAAGCCCAGCAGCGCCCTGCCGGCCAACCCCGAGATGCGTGCGGTGGCCGCCGCGCAGTTCGACACCGCGTACTACAACGGTCAGGACCTCTACAAGCTGGCCTCCGAGCAGGTCGACACGATCGTTCCCGGCTGGACCTGGGGCCCGAACCAGATGGACGTCTACACCGCCATCCAGGACGAGACCGCCAAGACCGGCTTCACCGGCGGTGTCACCGCCGGCCAGGCGAAGGCCAAGTCGGGCATCCAGGAGCGCGGGCTGAAGCTCGCCGAGTGACCCGGTGGGGCCCGGCCGTCCCCAGACCCCGGCCGGGCCCCGCCGTTCCACCCCCGGACCCGCAGCGCCCACCCGCCAAGGAGCACCCGTGGCAGCACCACTCGCGAAGGCCGCGCCGCCGCCCGCGGCCGGCGGTACCCGTGCCGGCAGCCCGCGCACCGGCCGTACCCGTAACGGCAGTTCACAGCTCAAGCGCAACCAGCGCGCCACAGCCGCCCTGTTCATCGTCCCGTTCTTCGTCCTCTTCGCGGCCATGACCGCGGCGCCCATCGTCTACGCCGTGTGGATGAGCCTGTTCAGCGAGAAGTCGTCGGGACTCGGCTTCGGCGGCACCGAGCGCTCCTTCTCCGGATTCGAGAACTTCGTCTCGGCGTTCTCGGACGCGGGTTTCCGCGAGTCGTTCCTGCACATCGCCGTGTACTGCACGCTGTACATCCCGGTCATGATCGGCGGGGCGCTCGCCCTCGCGCTGCTGATCGACTCGGCCGTGGCCCGCGCCCGGCGCTTCTTCCAGCTCGCCCTCTTCCTGCCACACGCCATCCCCGGGCTCATCGCCTCGATCCTGTGGATCTACCTCTACACCCCGGGGCTCAGCCCGGTGCTCGACTGGATCGAGGCCGCGGGCGGCTCGTGGGACTTCTTCAGCTCCGACCACGTGTTCTCGTCCATCGTGAACCTCACCGCCTGGCAGTGGATGGGGTACAACATGATCATCTTCTATGCCGCCCTGCAGGCCATCCCCCGCGAGCTCATCGAGGCCGCGGACATCGACGGGGCCGGGCCGATCCGCACCGCGCTGCAGATCAAGGTGCCCATGATCGCCTCGGCGGTCGTGATGGCCGTCCTGTTCACCTGTGTCGGCGCCATCCAGCTGTTCACCGAGCCCAAGCTCCTCGGCCAGCGCGGCACCGCCGCCGTCGACACCGAGTGGTCGCCCACCATGTACATCTGGAAGGCGGCCTTCCTCCAGCACGACTACGGACTCGCCGCCGCCGCGTCCCTGATGCTCGCCGCCCTCGGCGTCGTGCTCTCGTACATCGTCACCAAGATCGGAAACCGGTGGAAGGCGGCATGAGTACTCACACGGTCACCACCCAGGAACCCGCGGCCGCCGAAGCCCGCGCCGGCGGTGCATCCGCCGCGCCGAAGCGCCGCGACCCCCGCCGCAAGCGCCCGGGCAGCCTGCTCTCCAAGGGCGTCGTCAACGGCGTGCTGATCCTCGCCTCCTTCTACATGCTGATGCCCGTCAGCTGGCTGCTCTTCGCCGCCACCAAGAACCACGGCGACCTCTTCTCCACCGGCGGCTTCTCCTTCGCGGACTTCAACCTCTTCTCCAACCTCGCCGACGTCTTCACCTTCAACGACGGCATCTACCTGCGCTGGCTCGGCAACAGCGTGCTCTACTCCGTGGTCGGTTCGGCCGCCTCGACGCTGCTGTGCGTCGCCACCGGCTACGCCTTCGACAAGTACGAGTTCCGCGGCAAGGAGAAGCTGTTCGGCGTCGTCCTCGGCGGGCTCCTCGTCCCCGCCACGGTGATCCAGCTGCCGCTGTACCTGCTGGCCTCCGAGGTCGGCCTGGTCAACACCTACTGGGCGCTGCTGCTGCCCGCGCTGGTCAACCCGTTCGGCGTCTACCTGGCCCGGGTCTTCTCCGAGGGGTACGTGCCCAACGAGGTCCTGGAGGCCGCCCGCGTGGACGGTGCCGGTGAGGTGAGCATGTTCGCGCGGATCGCGCTGCCGATGCTCTCGCCCGGCTTCATGACCATCTTCCTCTTCTCCTTCACCGGCAGCTGGAACAACTTCTTCGGCGCGCTGGTCATGCTCAACGACGACAAGCTGTACCCGGTCAACCTCGGCCTGTTCATGTGGAGCAGCACCACTCAACTGCAACCCGAGTACTACACGCTGGTGATCACCGGTTCGCTCGTCGCCGTCGTCCCGCTCATCGTCGCCTTCATCTGCCTGCAGCGCTTCTGGCGCTCGGGCCTCACCGCAGGCGCGGTGAAGTGACCGTGCCCGTACCGGAAGGCTCCGTTCTGAACGACGACCACACCGCCGGGGCGGAAGCCGCGCAGCGCCCCCGCACGCTGCTGGCCATGAACGCCGGCATTCACGCCCAGCTCCTCGCCGAGGGCGCCCTCGACCGGCTTGCCCGCGTCGCGGCGGTGGACACCGACCGGTTCGTCGGGGACTTCGCCGACGTCGAACCGGCCGCGCTGGCCGAGACCGAAGTGCTCTTCACGCACTGGGGCGCCCCGCTGCTCACCGCGGACGCGCTGCGCGCCATGCCCCGGCTGCGGGCCGTCATCCATGCCGCCGGCTCCGTCAAGCACCACGTCACCGACGCGGTGTGGGAGCGCGGCATCGCCGTCTCCACCGCCGCCGGGGCCAACGCGCTCCCGGTCGCCGAGTTCACCCTCGCCACGATCCTCTTCACCGGCAAGCGGATGCTCGACAGCGCCCGGGCCTACCGGGAGGCTCAGGACCGAGTGCCCTTGCTCGAGTACTTCGCCGGCCACGGCAACCATCGCCGTACCGTGGGAATCGTCGGCGCGTCGCGGATCGGGCGCCGCGTGCTCGAGCTGCTGCGCCCGTTCGACTTCGAGGTCCTGCTCTACGACCCGTACGTGGAGGAGGCGGAGGCCGAGCGGCTCGGCGCGCGGTCGGTGGACCTCGACGAGCTCGTACGGCGCAGCAGTGTGGTCTCCATCCACGCGCCCCAACTCCCGGAGACCCGGCACATGTTCGACCGGCGGCGGCTGGCGCTGCTGCGGGACGGGGCCACGCTGATCAACACCGCGCGCGGCTCTCTCGTCGACACCGAGGCGCTCACCGAGGAGCTGTCGACCGGCCGGATCCAGGCCGTGCTCGACGTCACCGAGCCCGAGGTGCTGCCTCCCGGTTCGCCGCTCTACACGCTGCCCAACGTCCTGCTCACCCCGCACATCGCCGGTTCGCTCGGCAACGAGCTCGTCCGCATGACCCATTGGGCGACCGACGAGGTGGAGCGCCTCGCCCGGGGCCTGCCGCTGGCCCATGGCGTCGGCCCGGACGAGCTCGCCCACTCCGCCTGACCGACGTTCCCGCCGCCCTGCCCGCTGTCTCTCCCGCTGTCCCCCCGCCGTCCGGCCCGAAGACCACTCAGGACACAGCCATGCACCAGTCACCGGAGACCCGTTACGTCGAGGACCGCAGCCCGGGCAGCGGCCGGCTGACACCGCGGGCCGCTTTCCGCTCGGACGCCCCGGCCGTCGATCTGGACGGCGAGTGGCGCTTCCGGGCCGCCGCCGGGCTCGGGGACCTCACCGCCGGCTTCGAGGAGCCCGCCTTCGACGACAGCGGCTGGGACCGGCTGCCGGTGCCGTCCTGCTGGCAGCTCCAGGGCGTCGGCTCCCCCGCGTACACCAACGTCACCTACCCCTTCCCCGTCGACCCGCCGCGCGTGCCCGACGAGAACCCGACGGGCGAGTACCGCCGTGAGTTCACGCTCCCCGACGACTGGCCGGCGGGCCGCGGCGTGCTGCGCTTCGACGGCGTCGACTCCTGCTTCGCGGTCTGGCTCAACGGCGTCCGGCTCGGCGACGGCAAGGGCAGCCGGGTCCCCACCGAGTTCGACGCGACGGACGCCCTGCGGCCCGGCCTCAACGTCGTCGCCGTACGGGTCCACCAGTGGTCGGCCGGCAGCTATCTGGAGGACCAGGACATGTGGTGGCTGTCCGGGATCTTCCGTCCCGTCCGGCTGCTGTCCCGTCCCGAGGGCTGCGTCGAGGACTTCTTCGTCCACGCCGACTACGACCCCACCACCGGGACAGGCACCCTGTCCGTCGAGACCTCGGCGCCGGCCCGGCTCTCCGTGCCCGAGCTCGGCCTCGTCGACGCCGACCCCGCGGGCCCGCACACCTTCGCGGACGTCGAGCCGTGGAACGCCGAGCAGCCTCGCCTGTACGAGGGCGAACTGACCGCGGCCGGCGAGCGGATCCCGCTGCGCATCGGCTTCCGGCGGGTCGCCGTCGAGGACGGCCTGCTGAAGGCCAACGGCCGTGCCCTGCTGCTGCGCGGCGTCAACCGGCACGAGTGGGACCCGGAGACCGGCCGGACCCTGTCGTACGAGACGATGCTGCGCGACGTGCTGCTGATGAAGCAGCACAACATCAACGCGGTGCGCACCAGCCACTACCCGCCGAGCAGCGAGTTCCTCGACCTGTGCGACGCGTACGGGCTGTGGGTGGTCGACGAGTGCGACCTGGAGACCCACGGCTTCGAGCAGGTCGGCTGGCGTGGCAACCCGAGCGGCGACGAGCGGTGGCGGGGCGCCCTGCTCGACCGGATGCGGCGGGTCGTCGAGCGCGACAAGAACCACCCGAGCATCCTCATGTGGTCGCTCGGCAACGAGAGCGGCACCGGCGAGAACCTGGCCGCGATGGCCGAGTGGGCTCGTACTCGCGACCCGTCGCGCCCTGTCCACTACGAGGGCGACTGGGACAGCGGGTACGTCGACGTCTACAGCCGGATGTACGCCGACCACGCGGAGACCGAGCTGATCGGCCGGGGCGAGGAGCCGCCGACGGACGATCCGGCCCTCGACGCGCACCGGCGCGGGCTGCCGTTCATCCTGTGCGAGTACGCGCACGCCATGGGCAACGGGCCGGGCGGACTGAGCGAGTACCAGCGCCTGTTCGAGACGTATCCACGGCTCCAGGGCGGCTTCGTCTGGGAGTGGATCGACCACGGCATCGCGCGGCGCACCGCGGACGGGCGGGTGTTCCACGCGTACGGAGGCGACTTCGGCGAACCCGTGCACGACGGGAACTTCGTCGCCGACGGCCTTGTCTTCCCCGACCGGACGCCCTCGCCGGGGCTCCTGGAGTACAAGAAGGTCATCGAGCCGGTCACGATCGGCTTCGGCGCCGACGGGCGGAGCGTCACCGTCCGCAACGGTCACGACTTCCGGGACACGGCCCATCTGCGGTTCCGCTGGCGGGCCGAGGACGACGGCGAACCCGTCGCGGACGGCGTGCTCGACGTCCCCGTCCTCGCGCCCGGCGACGACGTGAGCCTTCCCGCGCCGGTCCTGCCGCCGGCCAAGGACGCCGAGCGCGCCCTGACGGTCGTCGCCGAACTCGCCTCCCCCGAGCCCTGGGCGCCTGCGGGCCACGAGATCGCCTGGGGCCAGACGGTCCTCACCCCCGCCGCGCCGGCCGCTGACCCGGACCGCCTCCTGCCGGCGGCCGCGGGACGGGGAGGACGGCTCACCCTCGGGCCCGCCGCCTTCGACGCGTTCAGCGGGCGGCTGCTCGCCGTCGGAGGGCTCGATGTCGGTGCGCTCCGGCTCGACCTGTGGCGGGCGCCGACCGACAACGACCTGCTCGGTGACCGGATCGCAGACCGCTGGCGCGCCGCCGGCCTGCACCGGCTCACGACCAGGACGCTCGGTGTCGAGCCGACGGCCGAAGGGCTCACCGTCCGCACGCGGACGGCGCCCGCCGGGGGCGACCACGCGATGCAGGCCATGTACCGCTGGCGTTCGGACGGCCGGTCGCTGTGGCTGGACGTCGAGGCCGTGCCCGAGGGCGAGTGGCCCTGCCCGCTGCCCCGGATCGGTCTCGGGTTCTCCCTGCCCGGCTGGATCGACACGGTCGACTGGTACGGCCTCGGCCCCGGTGAGGCGTACCGCGACACCACCGCGGCGGCCCGGCTCGGCCGCTACCGGCACACGGTCGACGCGCTCCAGACCCCGTACGTCCGCCCGCAGGAGAACGGCAACCGGCGAGCCGTCCGCAGGGCCCTGCTCACGGGCGCCCGGGGTGGACTGCTGATCGGGGGCCTGCCCTCGTACGACCTCACGGTCCGCCGCTGGACCGGCGCGGACCTGGACGCCGCACGGCACACCACCGACCTCGTGCCCGGCGACCGGGTGCACGTCAACCTCGACGTGGCGCACCACGGCATCGGGACCGCATCATGCGGTCCCGGCCCGCTGCCACAGCACGCGCTCGACGCGGGACCGGCCACGCTGCGCCTGGTCCTGCGCGCGCTCTGAACCACGCCCGGCGGGCGACCCGCAGGTCACCGGCCGCCGGGCCGCCCCACCTGGCATCACGCTGTCCGAACCGGAGGAACCCATGCCCGTCGCCACCCGCCGCCGTGTCCTCGTGGTCGGCATCGACGGGGTACGCCTCGACACGCTGAGGCGCCTCGACACGCCCCATCTGGACGCCCTGGCGGCTTCCGGGTTCCTCGCTCCGGTCGTCGTCGAGCCCGGTACGCCGACCATGTCGGGGCCCTGCTGGGCGACGATCGCGACCGGTGTGACGGTGGAGAAGCACGCCGTCTGGAGCAACGACTTCGGCGGCCACCGCCTCGCGGTCTTCCCGGACTTCGCCACCCGGCTGTGGGCCGCCGGTCGGCGCACCTACGTGGCGGCCGGCTGGGAACCGCTGGTGACCGTGGCGAACGGTGGCCCGCTGTTCCGCGGCGCCGGTCGGTTGAGCCACGTCGCCCCGGCCTCCGACGACTGCGCGGGCTGGGAGGAGGCCGACGAGCTGATCACCGCCGACGCCGTGCGGGTGCTCGCCGAGCACGACCCCGAGGCGTCCTTCGTCTACTTGGGCGCGGTCGACGAGACCGCGCACATCCTCGGCTGCGGTGCGGAGTACGAGCGCGCGATCGTCCGCGCCGACGAGCGGCTCGGCCGCCTCTTCGCCGCGGTGCGCGGTCGGGCCGGCTTCGCCGAGGAGGCGTGGACGTTCCTCGTCGTCACGGACCACGGCCACCGCGACGAGGGCGGCCACGGCGGCCGTTCGGAGCTCGAGCGCACCGCCTGGATCGCGTGCGCGGGTCCCGACGTCCCGGCGGGCGCACGGGTCGGGGAGCTCCGCCATCAGGACGTCGCCGCCCAAGTGTTCGCGTCGCTGGACTCTCCCCCGGACTCGCACTGGACGTTGGACGGACGGCCGTTCGCCGTCGAACCGCAGGCCGTCCTGCTGGACATGGACGGCACGCTCGTCGACACCGAGGCCCTCTGGTGGCGCACGGCGCGGGAGGTGGCTGAGGGGCTCGGGCACCCGTTGACCGACGCGGACACCTCCGAGGTCGTGGGCCGCTCGGTGGAGGACACGGCGGTCCATCTGTGGCGGTCCTCGGGCACCGAGCGCGCGCTGGGCGCCGTCGTGGCCGAGCTCGACGCCCGGTTCCTCGCGGCGGTCCAGACGGAGGCGGCCGCCCTCCCGGGCGCCCTGGAACTCCTGGGCGTACTGCGGGACATGGGCATTCCGACGGCGCTTGTCACCGCCTCGCCCCGGCCCGTCGTCGAGTCGGTGCTCAAGGTGCTCGGGGCCGAGTCGTTCCAGGTGACGGTGACGGCGGACGACACGGACCGTACGAAGCCGCACCCCGAGCCGTATCTGGCCGCGGCCCAGGCCCTGGGCGTCGACCCGGCGAGCTGCCTCGCGGTGGAGGACAGCCCGGCGGGGATCGCCGCGGCGGAGGCCGCGGGCTGCCGGGTCGTCGCCGTCCCCTCACTCGTACCGGTCGAGGCCGCCCCCGGTCGGCGGGTCCTGACCGGCCTGCAGGAGCTGGTGGAGCTGCTGCAGGCCGGGCGGGAGCCCCGCGACCAGCGGCCGGCGGGGCTCTAGCCGCCGGTGGTCATCGTCACCTGGCCGCCGCTGATGCTGTAGGTCGCGTCGGCCGCGCAGGGACCATAGGTGCGGGCGCTGGTGTTGGTGCCCGTGCCCGGCTCCGGGGTGACGAACGGGTTGCCCCAGACCGCTTGGCCGTACGGGATCGAGGCGCAGTCGGCGACGGACTTGTAGTACTCGACGAAACCGACCCCGCTCGGCTTCAGATAGCCGGCCGAGGCGGAGACGTTCCAGCTGCCGATCGTGGTCCACACGCCGCTGGCGGTGTCGACGACGTACCCGGTCCAGTTGTTCGTGCCGGTCCTGATGATCTCCAGCTGGTACCAGCGTCCCTTGACGTACGGGTAGGTGACGCTGCAGCTCGTGCCGGAGCCGCCGTCCGCCCCCGTACGGCAGTTGGGGTGCGTGGTGGAGGTGCCGGAGCCGAAGACGCTGAAGACCGCCATGCCGCTGTTGACGCGCGGCTGGAGCCCGACGTAGCCGACCTGGCCGGACTTGAAGTAGTACTGCTGCGCCCAGTAGTAGCCGGCGTCGTTGGGCTGGCTGATCACCTTCAGCGGGAAGGCGAGCTTCTCCAGGCCCTCCGAGGGCGCGCCGGTGACGGTGTACGAGTTGGAAATCATGCCGCCGGGTGTGACGGCGGCGGCCGCCGGGCCCGTGGAGTACAGCAGCGAGGCGAGGGCGCCGGCGACGATGCCGGTGAGGACACCGAGCCGTCGGCGCGGGCTCCTGTGGGGGGACGTGTGGGTGGTCGTGGGTGAAGTCGTGCCTATCGTCGTGCGCGGAAGTGCGGGGGTCATGTGGGGATGTCCCTTCCGTTCTCAGCCGAGCCTGACAGTGACTTTCTGCGTGGCACCGAAGGTGCCGCTGAGGTCGCCGAACGTGAGGTTCAGCGAGGAGCCTGTGGCCGTGCCCGTGACGGTGGGGGGCTTGGAGATCACGGAGGCCACGGCCCGGTTCCAGGTGAGGGTGAGGGCGGTCTGCATGCGCATCGGGTCGCTGACGCAGATCACCGCCGTACCGTCGCTCTTCTCGGTGATCATCACGGAGCAGGGCGCGCTCGCGGTGAGCGCCCCGACGGTGCCGCCGAACCAGAAGTTGACGCCGGTGAAGCCCAGCGAGGGCACGCGGACGCCCTGCTGGTTGTCGGTGTTGGCGAGGATCTGTACCCAGCCGGTGTCGGCGGCGCGGGCGGCGGTCTGCGTGGTGGTCGCGCCGGGCATGAGGACGTAGGCGTACGTGCCGTTGGTCGGGTTGGTGCCGTGGTCGGCCCAGAGGGTCAGGTAGCGGCGGGTGATCGGGGTGGTGGCCATGGACCGGTTGATGTCGCTCCACCGGCCGGTGCGCTCCTCGCGCAGGGCCTTGACCGTCGCGCCGCCGGGGAAGACGTAGCCGGCGAAGCCGCCGATGTGCGCCCAGCCGGCGCCGGTCAGGGTCTCCGACCAGGGGTGGCCGACCGGCTTCACCGTGCCGTCGACGGTGAGGACGTGGGTGCCGCCAGGACCGAGGTTGCGGTTCTCGACGACGGACTCGACGGGGGTGCCGTCGGTGCATTTGATGCCCGCGCCGAGGCAGACGATGGAGTCGTCCAGGCAGAACCAGGACTTCTTCCCCAGCAGGGTGCTCTGCAGGCCCTTGAGGTACTGGCCGATCGCGGCGCGCGTCCCGTCGGTGGCGCCGCCCACCCAGTTCACGTCCGGCTTGGACGCGCCCCAGTCGCCGCCCGCCGCGTCCGCGAGGACCTTGCGCGAGGTGGTGGTCCCTGGCAGGCGGTAGGGGTCGACGGTGGGCCAGAAGGCGTCGCTGTACTGCCCGTTGCCGTAGGTGTCGCCCCACCAGGAGAGCATTCCTGAGCCGGTGTGCCAGCCACGCAGGTTCTCGCCGTTGCCGGTCTCGTAGTACGTGATGCGCTTGTCGGCCATGCTGATCGAGGCGGCCCAGCCGGGGCGGCGGTGGGTGGCCCTGGCCATGGAGGGGAAGAGCCGGTGCCCGGTGGGTTCGGCGAGGGCCGCGACGGAGGTGTCGTCGGCCACGGACTTCAGCCGCGCGAGGCTCACCAGGCCCAGTGAGGGGTTGCTCATCGGCGGGCTGTAGTAGTCGCGCTGGATCCAGCCCTTCACCAGGCCGCGCCAGCGCGCGTTCTCGGCGGCGCTCGCGCCCTGGCCGAGCAGCACGATGGAGGAGAGGATGCCGTGGCCGCGCAGATGGTCGTCGGCCTGGATCTGCTTGGGGTCGGTGGCGGAGATGCCGCGGCTGATGCCGCGCCCGGAGACGTTGTCCATGACGAGCCCGTTGTAGAGGAACGGGGCCCAGGCGTTCTCGACGGCGTCGAGGACGATCTGCCGGTTGGGGTCGGTGACCGCCCAGGCGGAGCCCGCGAGGAGGGCGAAGAGCATGCCGAGTCCGCCCAGCATCACGGCTCCGTACGAGCCGGTGTAGGGGACGGAGGTGTGCTGGACGAAGGAGCCGTCGGCGTAGAGCCCGTCGCCGGAGGTGACGTACGGGAAGACGGGCGAGAGCGCGTTCCGGGCGAGGGTGATCTTGGCGGAGCTGTCGCCGACGACGCCGCGCAGCGCGACGACCCGGCAGAGGTCGACCCGGTTGGCGCCGGTGCTGGTGCCGGTGTAGCTGCCGATGGCCGAGTCGGGGACGAAGTGGTCGACGGCGCGGCAGTAGGCGGCCAGCTGCGTGGCCGTCAGCCGGTCGTACATGAGCACGCAGATGTCGAGGAGCGCCTGCGGGGCGCCTATCTGCCAGTTGTACCAATTGCCGTAGCGGGTCTGGCTCTCGTTGTAGATCCGGGCGTACATGTGGTCGAGGCCGGTGACGATGTCGGCCGCGAGGGTGGCGTCGCCGGTGAGGCCGGTGCCCGGCTGGGAGTAGGCCTGGGCCATGGTGAGGAGCCGGGTGTAGTTCTCGTTCATCTTGGCCGAGTAGCCGTACGACTCCTGGTCGGTGTCGGGCTCGGGGTCGGTCCACACCGCGTCGGGCCACAGGGATCCGGTCGCCGGCGCCATCGTCGCCCGGAGTTCGGCGGCGCGGGTGCCGAGTTCGGTGAGTTTGGTCCTGAAGGGTTCGGCGGTGGGGCTGAAGCCCTCACCGAGGAGCAGGGTGCGCCACTTGGCGCGCAGGGCGGTGAACTCGTCGGCAGCCAGGGCCACTCCCGTGAGCGGCGGGCTCGCGGTGAGGCCGAGGGCGAGGGCGGCACCGGTGGCGGTGAGGAATCCGCGGCGGGACCAGACATGCGTCATGGGGAGCTCCAGGGGGCACTGGAAACGAGTCACGGCTGGCCGGTTTTAGCATGCGCGCGCTCAATCGATCCATAGCGACGACGAAGATGAGCGTTTCGATCGCTTTTTTCGTCGTGTCGCGCCTCTTGAAGATCCACCCACTCCCCTGTTTTCTCTAGTTGTACAGCCAAGTTTCAGGCAAGGATCTCCGTGCGGTCCCCGGGGGCCGCTGTCCTTGGGGCGCTCTTCCCTCTCCCCCGCACCCGCTTCGCCCCCGCACCCACATCACCCACCTCACCCGCAGAGGTCATCACTCCATGACTGAACTCAACCGCCGCAGGTTCCTGCAGATCGCCGGCGGCACCGCCGCCGCGACCATGCTGAACGAGAGCATCGCGCGCGCCGCCGCCATCCAGGCACAGGTCACCACGGGCACCATCCAGGACATCGAGCACGTCGTCGTCCTCATGCAGGAGAACCGGTCCTTCGACCAGTACTTCGGCGCGATGAAGGGCGTACGCGGCTTCGGTGACCCGCGTCCTGTCCTCCAGGACAACGGCAAGTCGGTCTTCTTCCAGTCCAACGGATCGAAGGACATCCTCCCCTTCAACCCGCAGGTCGCCGACCTGGGCATGCAGTTCGTCACGGGCCTGAACCACGACTGGGCCGGTGGCCAGGCGGCGTACAACAAGGGCAAGTACGACAAGTGGGTGCCGGCGAAGACCGCCACCAGCATGGCGTACATGACCCGGAACAACATCCCGTTCCACTACGCCCTCGCCGACGCGTTCACCGTGTGCGACGCGTACCACTGCTCGTTCATCGGCGCGACGGACCCGAACCGGTACTACCTGTGGTCCGGCCACACCGGCAACGACGGCACGGGCGGCGGACCGGTCCTGGACAACGCGGAGGCCGGGTACGGGTGGAAGACCTACCCCGAGCGCCTGGAGGCCGCCGGGGTGTCGTGGAAGGTCTACCAGGACATCGGTGACGGCCTGAACGCCGCGGGCCACTGGGGCTGGATCAACGACGCCTTCCGCGGCAACTACGGCGACAACTCGCTGCTGTACTTCAACAACTACCGCAACGCGCAGCCCGGCAGCGCTCTCTACGAGAAGGCGCGCACCGGCACCGACGTCAAGGCGGGTGGCGGGTACTTCGACCGCCTGCGCGCCGACGTGGCGAACGGCACGCTGCCGCAGGTGTCGTGGATCGCGGCCCCGGAGGCGTTCAGCGAGCACCCGAACTGGCCCGTGAACTTCGGCGCCTGGTACATCTCCCAGGTGCTCGACGCCCTGACGTCCAACCCGGCGGTGTGGGCGAAGACCGCGCTGTTCATCACGTACGACGAGAACGACGGCTTCTTCGACCACGTGGTCCCGCCGTACCCGCCCGCCTCCTCCGCGTGGGGCCTGTCGACGGCGGACGTCTCGAAGGACCTCTACCCCGGCGGCAGCGGCTTCACGGCGGGTCCGTACGGCCTCGGCCCGCGGGTCCCGATGATCGTCGTCTCCCCGTGGAGCAAGGGCGGCTACGTCTGCTCCGAGACCTTCGACCACACCTCGGTGATCCGCTTCATGGAGAAGCGTTTCGGCGTGCTCGAGCCGAACATCTCCACGTGGCGCCGCGCGGTCTGCGGCGACCTCACCTCGGCCTTCGACTTCACCCGGGCGGACGCGTCTCCGGCCGCGCTCCCGTCGACGGCCGGCTACGTCCCGCCGGACAAGAACCGCCACCCTTCCTACAATCCGGTGGTTCCGGCCACCGGCACCCTGCCGAAGCAGGAGGCCGGCGCCAAGCCGACCCGCCCGCTCGGCTACAGCCCGTACGTGGACGGTCTGCGCACCGTCTCCACGGGCAAGTTCACGCTGACCTTCTCCAGCGGTCCGACGCTCGGTGCCCACTTCCACAGCACCTCGGGCAACCGCACGGACGGCCCCTGGCCCTACACGGTCGAGGCGGGCAAGACCCTCGCCGACACGTGGAGCACCAGCGCCTCGACCGGCAACCAGATCAACCTGACCGTGTGGGGCCCGAACGGCTTCCTGCGCACCTGGAAGGGCCCCACGAAGCAGGCGGGCCCCGAGGTCACGGCCCGCCACGTCGCCTCGACCGGCAACCTGGCCCTCACCCTGACCAACTCGGGCACGGCGGCGGTCAGCCTCACGATCAAGAACGCCTACGGGAACACCACCCAGACCGTCACGGTCAACGCCGGCGCAACCGTCGCGCGCACCATCGACCTGAGCACCACGGGCCGCTGGTACGACGTCACGGTCACCTCCTCCGCGGACGCGACCTTCCTGCGCCGCTTCGCGGGTCACGTCGAAACGGGAGCGGTGGGCGTCTCCGACCCGGCGATCAAGACCGTCTGACGGTCCTCAGGGAGCGGGGGAGGCCCATCGGGCGGGCCTCCCCCGCGTCACGGCGGCTGCTCCGCGGGAACCAACGGTCGTCGGTCGGCAGTCTGCTCGGGCATGACGTTCCAAACGATCAGCCATGGCTTCGCCCAGTTCTGGCGCTTCGGGATCGGCCAGGTGCGGGCTGTCGCCTTCGCCGTCGCCCTGGTCGGCGGCATCGGCGCCTCACGGCTGCTGCCCGGCGACCTGCCGGTGGCCCGCTACGACCTGCTCCTGGTGTACGGCGTGGCCCTGACGATCCTGGCCCGCAAGGTCGGCTGGGACGGACCGCGGGACACCGCCGTGATCCTGGGGTGCCACCTCGTGGGACTGCTCTTCGAGCTCGTCAAGGTACGCATGGGCTCGTGGAGCTACCCGGAGGACGCCTTCTTCAAGGTCGCGGGCGTCCCTCTCTACGGCGGATTCCTCTACAGCGCCGTGGGCAGCTACTGCTGTCGGTCGTGGAGGATCATGGAGCTGTCGCTGTCCGGATATCGCCCCCGATGGATGGCCGTCCTCGCGGCGGCCGTCTACGTGAACTTCTTCACCCATCACTGGCTGCCGGACGCGCGGCTGCCGCTGGCCCTGCTGCTCCTCGGCGCGATGTTCGGCACCTGGGTCCACTTCACGGTGGGCGACTCCCGCTACCGGATGCCCTTGGCGCTGGCCTTCGCGCTGATAGGGTTCTTCCTCTGGGTCGCGGAGAACGCGGCCACCTACGTCGGCGCCTGGGCGTATCCCCATCAGCTCGACGGCTGGCAGCCCGTGCCCCTCACCAAGTTCGGCGCCTGGGCGCTCCTCATCAGTGTCACCTTCGTCCTGGTCGCGCGTACCCGAGGTCCGAGGGATCGGAGTGACCGGCCGGCGTATCGTCCGGACGGGGGCGCGTTGTCGGTCCGCGATGCGAGACTCGGGCCATGAAGCCCAATGATCCGAAAGACGACCTGCACCGGTACCTCAAGGCGGCCCGCGAGGCCGTCGTCTGGAAGCTGGACGGACTGTCCGAGTACGACATCCGCCGCCCCCTGACACGGACCGGGACCAACCTGCTCGGCCTCGTCAAACACCTCGCCAGTGTCGAGTTCGGGTACT
Source organism: Streptomyces sp. NPDC026092 (assembly GCF_040638605.1). Classification (NCBI taxonomy): domain Bacteria; kingdom Bacillati; phylum Actinomycetota; class Actinomycetes; order Kitasatosporales; family Streptomycetaceae; genus Streptomyces; species Streptomyces sp. NPDC026092. Next base: position 26,432 of record NZ_JBEZYN010000027.1, on the reverse strand, counting down.
TCGGCCCGACGTTCGACCGCCCGCACAAGGAATCCCTGCCCTGGCACGAGGAGGGCTCCGAGCCCAACGCGGACATGTGGGCACCCGCCGACGAGTCACGCGAGGACATCCTCGGCCTCTACCACCGTGCCTGGGCGCACGCGGACGCGACGATCGAGGCGCTGCCGCTCGACGCGATGGGCCATGTCGCCTGGTGGGGCGACAACGGCCAGGTGACGCTTCAGCGGATCATGCTGCACATGACGGCCGAGACGAACCGTCACGCCGGCCACGCCGACATCGTGCGCGAGCTGATCGACGGCAGGACCGGCATGCGGGAGACCAGCAGCAACATGGACGGCGGCGACGAGGCCTGGTACGAGGAGTACTGGAACAGGCTTGAGGCGTCCGCCAAGGAGGCCCAGGGGCCTGCTGTTTAGTCGGGCGTCGCCGACGGGGCGGGGCGGGCTTTGCCGCCCCGCCCCGGCCGTCGATGGGCTACTTCAGGCCCGGGCGCTGGTGGGCGCCGATGTCGGTCGTGCCGTACAGGCGGTTGCCGAAGTAGTCGTGGCGGCCGGCGTTCTCGATCGGCGTGCCCGCGCCGAGTGCCGGGGAGCCGGAGCGCAGGCGCAGGTCGCCCGGGGTGTCCGGGGTGGCGTCGAGGAACCTCGGGTCCGCCGTGACGGCGTTGGCGTCGCCCGCCGGGACGGCGCCCACGCCCACGTAAAGGTTGTGGTCGTACGTGTTCAGCGCGTCGACGATCGGCGAACCGCCCTCCGCCGTGCTGACGAAGATGTTGTTGCGGAAGGTGACCCCGCCCTTGCCGTTGTCGCTCACCATCGCCGTGCCCTGCTGGTTGGTCACGACGGTGTTGTTGTAGACCTGGGTGTTGGTGGTGGGGGCCGGGCAGACCACGGAGATCACGCCGTACGGCGGGCTCCAGGTGTTGCGGTCGTTGATGCTCACGTTGTAGCGGAAGACGTTGTCGGAGGTCTTCATGCCGGTGGCGTTGCAGACGAGGAGGAAGCCGCCCTCGTTGTCGTGGCTGTAGTTGTACTGGTAGACGTTCCGGTTGTTCCCGCCGTCGAAGTCGAAGGCCTGCGAGTCGAGCGTCCCGTGGCCGCCGGTGACCTCGTTGTACTGGTACACGGCGTCGTCGAAGTTCCACGCCCAGATGCCGACGTTGTAGCCGGCCGAACGCCTGTTGAACCCGTCGACGTAGTTGCGCTCGACCAGCGCGTGGTGGCCGTGCTGGAGCACGATGCCGTCGCCGCCGACATCGATCACCTTGTTGCCGCGGATCGTGAGGTTGGTGTTGGGCGCCCAGCCGGGTGCGCCGCTGTTCGGATGCTCCGGCCGCTTGCCCCAGCTGGACGCGGTGGCGATGCCGGTGCGGTCCACGTGCTTGACGGTCGAGTCCGTGACCGTGATGCCGTCGAAGCGGGTCGGGGTCGCCGTGCCACGGACGACGAAGAGGATGCCGCCCGACGGGTCCGGGTCCTTGTGGTCGGAGCCGTTGACGTCGTGCACGTCCACGTCGTCGACGACATAGTGCTCACCCGTACCGAAGTCCGTGAGACGGAACAGGATCCCCGCGCGGCGCTCCTCCGGGCCTGGCGCGGCGCCCTTGTTGGAGACGTCCAGGGCGCGCAGCTCCCACTGCTCGACGTTCTCCAGCAGGACGGCCGCGCGGGCACCGCCACCCTCGATGCGCGGCTTCTCGCCCTGCCCGTACGCGTCGACCCTGACGGGCGCGCCCTTCGCACCCGAACCACTGGGCGCGAACACACCCGCACAGCTGGAGCCGCGCTTGAACAGGATCCGGTCGCCCGGTCCGTAGGTGACGGAACTCGCCTTCTCCAGCGAGCCCCACGCCGAAGCCGGGGACCTGCCGGAGGCGGTGTCGGAACCCGAGCCGCAGTCGATGAAGTACGTCGTGCCGACGTGGCGCCCGCCGTCGCCCGGCTGCGTGCCCGCATGGGCGGGCACAGCGCCCGCCGTGGCCGCGACCGCCACGGCGAGGAGTGCCCTCGTTCCCCAACCAGATATCCGCATAAGGCTGTTCTCCCGATTCCGGTACAGGATCGTCGACAGAGCCATCGACAGGACCGTCGACAGAGCCGTCGCCGGCAGGAGGGAGACTTCCACGCACTCTTCGGTCGAGCCCATGCACGGAACGAGCGGGCACTTGTGTTTCTGTTCCGTCCGAGGAGGTGGGACCGGCGGGGCGGGTGAGGCTAGGCTCCGGGGATGCAACGAGCTGAGGTCCTGAAGCGTGTGATCGGCATCCTGACAGAGGCCGAGGAGATCCGTCGTGCCGCGCAGGCAGGCGAGGACGAGGACAACTCCGAGCTCGGATCCACCGTGGTGACGCAGATGTTGAACGAAATGCTGCCCTCCATTCGCGTGCCCGCCGATGCCACCCCTCAGGAGGTGGCTCGGGTCGTCGCCCGTGCGCTCGGTCCCGCTCTGCAGACCATGATCGCCGGCTTCACTCTGGCCTATTCGAGCCTCGCCATGGCACACGACAGCGGGCAGACCGACATCACCTCCGCCGAGGTGTTGCAGACGCTGGCCTTCCAGGTGGAGGCCGGGCTCTTCGACGAAGGCCACTGACCGGCACGGCGGTTCAGTGACCTCCGCGGCCTTCGCTTCCGCCGCCTCCGCCGAAGGGCCAGGAGTCCACGTCCCGGTAGTGGATCGGACCCGGGCCTCGGGCCGTGTTGCTGGCGACCAGGTGGAGCCGTGGGGTCGGCCAGGGCCGGCCGGTGAAGGAGTCGAGTCCGGCGGCCGCGTCCACCACGGACGTGGGATCGTTGCGGCGGGCACGGGCAAGTGTGAGGTGCGGGTTCAGCGGGCGGTCTGTGAGCGGAATCCCGCATCCCTTGACCACGGCACGTACCTCGGAGGCCAGCAGGTGCAGGCCTCCGAGGTCGCCGTCGGTCCCGGTCCACAGCACCCGTCCGTCGAAGTGCCCGCCGCCGCGCAGCGCCAGCTCGAGGGGGCCGTGTGCCGCCGCCAACTCCGCGAGCGGCTGCCGGAGCAGCCGTACGGTCGCGACCGGAAGCTCTCCGAGGAACGCCAGGGTGATGTGCCAGTCCTCGATGCGGTTCCACCGCATGTCCGGGTACGCCTCGTAGGCGGGCCGCAGCGCCCGGGCCAGCTCCGCCTTGGCGTCGTCGGGCGGCGCGAGCGCTATGAAGGCCCGGACGGTCGAGGTCTGGTTCTGATCGTTCACGGGAGTCTTCGTATCGCACCGCGCCGGTCGGGTCATTCGGGGGGTCCGAACTCCTGCTCCGCCCAGATGGTCTTGCCGCTCCGGCTGTACCGGCTGCCCCAGCGGGTGGTGAGCTGCGCGACCAGGTAGAGGCCGCGGCCGCCTTCGTCGGTCAGTCGGGCCCGGCGCATACGGGGGTGGGTGGCGCTGGGGTCGGACACCTCGCAGATCAGCCGGCCCGCGCGGATCAGCCGTACCTTGACCGGCCCGCCGGCGTACCGGATGGCGTTGGTGACCAGTTCGCTCAGGACGAGTTCGGTGGTGAAGGCCATCTCCTCGAGTCCCCACACGCGCAGTTGCTCCTCGGCGGCCGCCCGGATCGTGCCCACCGACGCCGGCTCGGCCTCGACCTCCCAGACGGCCACGTCCTCGGCCGGTACGGCTCGGGTACGGGCGAGCAGCACGGTGACGTCGTCCCCGAGCCCGACGGCGGGCCGGCCCGCGACGATCTCCCTGCCGAGGTCGCGCAGCGGCCCGCCGAGGGAGTCGGGGCGGGCCAGGTGACCGGCCAGCTCGGCCATCCCCGACTCCAGGTCGCCGTCCCGGTTCTCGATCAGCCCGTTGGTGTAGAGGGCGATCACGCTGCCGGGGGCCACGTCGGCCTCCGTCGTCTCGAACGGCAGCCCGCCGACGCCGAGCGGCGGGCCCGGATCGACCGGCAGGTAGGTGACGTTGCCCTGCGGATCCGCCACCGCCGGCGGTGGATGCCCGGCCGATGCCACGACGCACGTCCGGGACACCGGGTCGTAGATCGCGTACGCGCAGGTCGCGCCCGTGGAGGAGGAAGGGTGCCGGTCGTGCCATCCGTCGCCGTCGTCGGCGTCTGTGTCCCCGCCGTCGTACTCCGAGTCGTCGGAGTCCTCCTCCTCCGGGTCCTCGGGTTCGGCGACCAGTTGGGCGACCAGGTCGTCCAGGTGGGTGAGCAGTTCGTCGGGTTCGAGGTCGAGGTCGGCGAGGGTGCGGACGGCCGTGCGCAGTCGGCCCATCGTGGCGGTGGCCGCGAGTCCGTGTCCGACGACGTCCCCCACGACCAGCGCGACCCGTGCGGAGGACAACGGGATGACGTCGAACCAGTCTCCCCCGACGCCGGTCGCGGTGCTGGCGGGGAGGTACGTGCCCGAGGTGGTCGCGGCGACGGTCTCGGTCTGCGTGGGCGGCAGCATGCTGCGCTGCAGGCCGACGGCCGCCCGGTGCTCGCGCGCGAAGCGGCGGGCGTTGTCCAGGGCGAGGGCCGCGCGGTCGGCGATCTCGCGCAGGAGGTCGTGGTCGGCCTTCTCGTACGGGCCACGGGCGGCTTGCCGGCCCACCGCCACCCTGCCGAGGATCATTCCTCGCGCGCGTAGGAGAGCGGTCATGGTCATCGAGTAGCCCCCGACGTCGACCCCCGTGACGGTGAGGCTGGTGGCGCCGGAGTCCGCGATCGGGGCGGCGACGCGGACGACGGTCGAGGCCGGCGGGGTGCTGCCCGCCGCCGGCCGCCCCGCGACGGCCGTACGGCGCAGCAGCAGCCGGCCTTCCTCGTCGGGTACCGGTTCCTCGCCCAGCGGCACGGTGTCCGCGATCTCCACGACGGCCACGTCGCCGAGACCGGGTACGAGCGCCGCGGCCAGTTCCGTACAGGTGTCCTTGACCGAGAGCGAACCGCCGACCGAGGCCGTGGCGTGGTGCAGCAGGGCCAGGCGCTCGCCCGAGCGGCGCAGCTCGGTGACGTCGGTGAAGAGGGCGGTGAGCCCCAGGACCCGGCCGTCGGGAGCCTGCAGCCGGAAGGCCGAGATCGTGATGAACACGCCGCCGGCGGGGTCCTCGACGGTCCGCAGGATCTGGTCGACCCCGACGAGCGGCCGGCCGGTGCGCAGGACCCCTCGGAGCTGCTCCTCCACGGCCTCCGCGTCCCCGGGCCACAGGAAGTCCGACAGGCGGCGTCCTCGCAGGTCGGGCGGTACGCCGGTGTAGGGCAGGAGGTGGGTGTTGGTCCGCAGGAGCCGCAGCCCCGGGTCGAAGACGGCGAGCCCCACCCGGTCCTGGAGGAAGAGCTCGTTGACGAACGCCCGGTCCTGGTTCCAGCGGGTGGCCAGCACCACCGGGGCCGCCAGGACGAGGCACCAGGCCCCGTCTCCGGCCCGGTTCTCCTTCGTAGCGCCGTCTCGTTCGCCGCCCGTGAGGCCGAACGTCTTGAAGACGACGGGCAGGTCCTCACCCCCGCCGGTCCGCAGCACGGCCTCGCCGCGCCGCGCCCCGCGGGCGTACGCCGCCACGAGCGCCGGCCAGGAGTGGGGGTCCGCGAGAAGGGCGCGCGCGGGCCGGCCGACGACGTCCGCGGCGGACCTGCCGAGCAGCGCCCGGGCCTCCGGTGTCCAGCCGCTCACCCGTCCTCGGCTGTCGAGCAGGGCGGCGGCGGTCTCCTGCGAGAGGGGCGGGAGGCCGTCGTCGGGGACACGCGGGAGGCCGGGGACACCGGGGCCCGAGGAGCCGTTCACGGTGCCGCCTCCTTCCCGCCGTACCCGGACGGGGGCTGGGCGCGGGCGATCAGCAGGGCGACGTCGTCGTGGTCGTCAGGGCGCCTGAGCGCGCCGAGGAGGAAGTCGCAGGTCTCCTCCAGGGGAAGCGAGGACGCCTGCGCGAGCAGGTCGGTGAGTACGGCCAGCCGGACGTCGATGTCCTGGTCCCGGGTCTCGACCAGGCCGTCCGTGTACAGGACCAGGAGGTCACCGGTCGTGAACGGGATCTCCACGGTCTCGAAGGGGACGCCGCCCACCCCGAGGGGCGCGCCCGTGGGCAGGTCGAGCAGGTGCGGGGCAAGGCCGGCCTGCACGTGCACGGGTGGCGGATGCCCGGCGCAGGCCAGGCAGCAGGTACCCCGGTGGGGGTCGTACACGGCGTACACGCAGGTGGCCATCGCGTCGTCGAGGTCGGCGGCGGTACGGTCCAGCTGGTTCAGGATCACGGCCGGGGAGAGGCCGAGTCCGGCGAGCGTGTGCGCGGCGGTGCGCAGCTGCCCCATCGTCGCGGCGGCGTTGATTCCGCTGCCCATCACGTCGCCCACGACCAGGGCCGTCTTGTCGTCGGGCAGCGGGATGGCGTCGAACCAGTCCCCTCCGACCTCGACGGCCGCCGAGGCGGGCTGGTAGCGGGCGGCGACATCGAGCCGCTTCAGGCCCGGTGGGCCGTGCGGCAGGAGGTGGCGCTGGAGGACGAGTGCGGCCTCGCTCTGGTGCCGGAACCAGCGGGCGTTGTCGATGGCGACCGCCGCGCGGGCCGCCAGCTCCCCCGCCAGTAGGACGTCGTCCTGGTCGAACGCGGCCGAGTTGCGGGCGCGCTTCAGGTCGAGGACGCCGAGGACGACACCGCGGGCGCGCAGGGGGACGGCGAGGTAGGAGTGGATGCCCGCCTGGCGCAGGAGTTCCGCGGCGGGGCCGTCGCGGGCGATCCGGGCCAGGTCGTCCTCCGTGACGTGTTCGACGAGGACGGGCCTGCCGGTCCGTGCGCACTGGGTGACGAGACGCTCCGTGTCGTAGCGGGCCGGTTCGCCGACCGGGTCGGCGGCCGCCTCGGCAGGGCTCGCGTACGCGGCCTTCACCGCCAGCGCGCGGAACACCGCCGTCCCCGGGGTCGCCCGGGTGCCCGGGAGGTGCGGCCCGGCCAGGATGGACTCCAGGACGTCGACGGCCGCGATGTCGGCGAATTCCGGCACGACCAGGTCGGCGAGTTCGTGAGCGGTGAGGTCCAGGTCGAGTGTGGTGCCGACGCGCTCGGAGGCGTCCGCGACGACCGCGAGCCGGCGCCTCGCCTGCGCGGCGGCCTTGGCCGCGTGGTGCTGGTCGGTGATGTCCACGACCGACGCGGCCACCCCGATGACGAGCCGCCCCGGGGTCTGCAGGCGGTAGAGGGACATCGACCACACCCGCTCCCTCCCGTCCGGGCCGGCGGGCCCCCGCAAAGTGCGGGCCAGGACGGGAGTCCCGGTCCGCAGCACCTCTCGGAGCGTCGATTCCAGCGCGGCGACGTCGGGCGACGCCACCGTCTCACGGAACGAACGGCCCAGATGGGTGGCGGCCGGCCGGCCGTCGATGCGCTCCAGTGCCGGGTTGACCAGCACGAACCGGAGCTCGGGGTCCAGGACGGCCAGGCCGATCGGCGAGTGGGCGACCAGCCGGGAGGAGAGGGAACGGTCCTGTTCCACGCGCCGCACGGTGCTCCCGTCGGAGGCCAGACCGAGGGCGTGAACCCCTCCCTGATCGTCCTGGAGCCGGGTACAGCGGATCTCGACCGGGATCGTGCGGCCGTCCTTGTGCCGTGCCGGGAAGACGCCGACCGACGGCCCGCCGCCCGCGATCACGCTCTCGAACAGGGAGTGCGCCACCGCCCGGTGCCGGTCCTCGACCAGCAGCTGGACGGCGGCCCGGCCCAGGGCCTCGTCCGCCGGGTATCCGAAGACCGCCTCCGCCTGAGGGCTCCACAGCTCGATGCGCCCGCTCGCGTTCAGTACGACCGCGGCCACTCCGAGTACGTCGAGGAGCCCGCCCGCTTCCCAGGCAAGGTCGGTGCCCGCCGCGTCCGGGCCTGCAGGAAAGGCCGCGCTCATCCAGACCGCATCCTCCTCAACGCCCCGCGTCCACGTGCGGAGCGGACGCACGGGGTCCCCTCCATCATCCCGCCGCGGGGACGGACCGCCAGTGGGGCCTGCGGCGGGGGCCCCTTCCGGCCCCTCCCGGGCGCGAAGAACGTGGCCGCCCCGCAGCCCCGGGGAATGCGCTCAGCCTTGATCCCCGCCCATCGAACGGTTGGCTCCGTGCCGTCGTAGACCCCATGGGGCAGGCACACACCCATCCGAACGCCCGCCCTGTCAGGGCTTGTTGGCTGCGCGGGACGACCTGGTGCGGGGTGAGTGAGCGATGCCGACACCACCCGCCTGCCCGCGGCCGCGACACACCACGGAATCCAACACACGGGACGAACGATGTGAACGCACGCAGGCACAGGGGAACGTGGGCTGCCGGTCTGCTCGGCACGGTGTCGCCGGCGCTCCTGGCGACGGGGCCCGCGGCCAGTACGACGCGGGTGGGTACGTCGAGGCCGGCTCCGACGGGGTCGACGACCTCGTCGGGAGCGAGACCGAGCAGGGCGGCCGGGCCCACGTGGAGGAAGGTGGCCCGGCCCGGCTCCACGGGCTGCTCCGCCGACGCGGCGTCGAGCAGTTCGGGCAGCGTTCCGGCGAAGCCGGTCGCGAGCAGGCGTACGGCGCTGAGCCAGGGTCCGGGCGCCTCTCCCAGCCTCTCGCGGACCAGGTCGGCAGCGGTGTCCCGGCCCGGCCCCACCAGGAAGTCGGCGGCGGGCACGACGTCGAGCGGCGCACCGCCCCCGGACAGCCGGACAGCGGTGCGCAGGAGGGCGGGCAGCGGACCGGAGAAGTACCCGGTGAGGCGCCACAGTGTCATCCACAGCGCCGCCTCGGCAGCGGGATCCTCGGTGGCGGCCGGTGCGCCATGCTCCTCGATGACCTGGGCGACGGCTTCACCCGGTGCGAAGACGAGGGCCGACTGTACGGGACGGTCGTACCGGAGTACGTCCTCCGGGGTCACCGCGGGCGTCCAACCGGGCAGCGGGGTGGTCTCACACACGGGTTCCCAGACCGCGGAGAGGGCGTACCCGCTCGGCCCGAGGTCTCCATGGGTCAGTGTCGCTATGGCGGTGTCCCGGTCGGCGTACAGCCGCAGCATGTCGAGCCGGTTGAGTTCGGGATCGGTCAGGGCGGCCACGACGTCCGGCGGGCAGTCGGCGTGCGCCAGCAGCACCCCGTACCGTTCGCGCGCTTGCGCGCGGTGGTGTCGCATCTCCGGATCGACGAGGCGACTGCGGACGATTCCCCAGTCCACCCGGTACGAGGGGTCGTTGGTGACCGCCCGGCCCACGGAGACGAGCTCGACGTGGCTGAACACGCTCAACTGGTGGGGCTTCAGCCCGGGTTGCAGACGCAGGCCCCAGAGGCTCAGTGCCTCGTCCAGGAGGTCGTCCTGCTCCCGGCGTATCGCAGCGGCCGCTTCGAGCGGCTGCGAGGAACCCCGGTCCAGCGCGAGCGCGAACGCTTCGCGCACGTCCGCGTCCCGGATGTGATCGCCTCGTTCGGCGAGCAGCGCGCGCAGTTCATCGACCTGGCCCGACTCCCACAACCGTATGGCGGCTGCCAGCTGCTTGTACGGGGTGAGGCGTACTTCCTCGTTCTCGCCGTTCGCGAAGGAGGCGCGCAAGGCGCCTGTGCGACGAGGCCTGGTTCGCGGGATCTCGGCATCCCCGTCACGGGCGCGGCGCTTCAGGCTGCAGTCGCCACCGAACATGCTCGTCCAGACCGCAAGGTCGCCGGTGTCGATCAGCTGCCGGGCGAGCTCCACCTTGTGGTTCCCGGAGGCGGTCCGGCGGAGGGGCCACACGGCCATGCGGGCCAGGAAGCGCCGGGGCAGGTCGCCGGGTGCGAGCCGGATCAGCCAGGCCACCTGCTGCTTCGGGTCGAGGGCCGCACCGGGGTCCGCGGCGGCGGAGTCGTGGCGCGTGGCGGCGTCGAGGAAACCCAGTCGCACATCCCCTCCGGCGGCACATGCCACCGCGCCCCCAGAACACCGGCCCGCCCCCGAGGCCCGATCGGCTCGGCGACCTGCACGGCGGCGCCCCGTCCTCCGCAAAGTCGAGTGCGCGGCAAGGCAGCCAACTCGTATGATCACCACCGGGATGGGGCTCGTAGCGCAGTGGTCGTCGCGCCTTCACCGCATGTGGGAGGACGCCGGTTCGAATCCGGCCGGCCCCATCCTGGAACCGTTGCGGACGCCGCCCTCCCACTTGACCCACTCTCCTTCGGGAACCCCTTCCGCTCCGGGAAGATGTGTCCATGTCACCCACGGACTTGGCGGGTGCCGTCGTCAGCACCCTCGCCTCGGGCGCGGCGTCCGGCGCCGGCGCCGCGACCGGCACCACCACGGGCACCGCCGCCTTCACCCGCCTCTCGGAGCTCGTGCGCAGGCACGTGGATCGCTCGGACGAGGGGCGCGGGGCGCTGGATCTGTGGGACGCGGAACCCGGATCGGAGCAGGCGGCGGAGGCCGTGCGGGCATGCCTGACCGTGGAGTTGGAGGGGGACCCTGGTCTCGCCGACCAGCTGCGGGCCGCGCTGCGCGCCGTGCCCCCACCGGTTCCGACGCACCCGCCGACGATCACCCAGCAAGTCCACATCGGCGGCAACGCCAACCACGCCACCATCAACGTCGGGCCGCTGCACCTGAAGAAGACGACGGGGACGGTGGTCACCCTCGCCGTCATCGGTGTGGTGCTGGCCCTGCTGGTCACACTGGGCTTCCGCAGTGTGGTCCAGATGCTGGGCGACGGCGAGGGCGAGCGCAAGGTGGTTCCCCTCACCGAGTTGGCCACCGTCAAGAGCGTCCTTCCCGACAGCGACAGCCTGCCGGCCGAGTTCAAGAGCGACGGCGATCCGGAGGTGACCACGGGGGAACAGGGCTGCCAGCCCACATGCGAGGGCCATCTGTTCACCGCCACGACGACCATGGGGCGCGAGCGACCGCAGAAAACGGCCGTACTCTACGTCGGGGCCTTCGACAGCGCCGCGCACGCCGCCGAGGCGTTCGAAGAGCTGCGCAAGGATTTGGCGGACTCCTCGGAGAAGACCCTCATGTCGTTCCCGTCCATGGGTGACACCAGTACGGCCTTCCGGTTGACCCCCGGCAAGAACATGATCAACGAGGACGACGAATCCATCGAGGAGGCCGAAGCAGGGGCCCTTGTCGGAACGGTCGTCGTCTTCGTCCGCTACACCACGGCGGCAGGCGACCTGGAGCCGTCGCTCACCGCGCTCGGACGGATGATGGCGGACCGGGCACAGGAGGCACAGAACGGGAGCGCCCCCTCTGCCTCCGCGTCCCTCTGATCCCTGCGACGGTGTCGGTGCTCCCAGGGTCAGCCGTCCAGGGGGCCGCCTGGCCGGACCGTCCCCGTCCTGCTGGACGCGTCCTCAAGCCCGTCTGACGAGGGCTAGGTCAACACCCACCACTGTCGCCATGTGCGGAGGGTGCGCAGGAAGACGTTCGGGCCCCGGCAGACGGGGCGGGCGTAGCGTCTGACGGGGTCACCGTTCGGGAAGACGAGGCCCTCGCGGCCGACGACGACCGCTCCGTCGTCCGTCAACCGGAGGTGGTGGACGGCATCCCTCCGGGCAGCGGCGCCTACGCCTCGCTCAGCCCCTCCCACCAGGAGCAGCCGGTCACCGCGTATCGCGAGGCCGGACGGTCCGAGACCGGCAGGGCGGCGCGGATGCGGAGCACCCCGCTGGGCCCCATTTCGACGAGCGGGGCGCCTGGCCGGTACACGGCGTGGGCGGTGGAAGGGGAGACGTTGATGGTGCTGACTTCGGCCACGAGGTCGTAGGGCGCCGGGGGGGCGCAGGGTGCCTGCGCGGTTGCCCCTGCCGTCCCAGCGGACCAGCCCGCCCGCGCTGACGCGGTCATCGCTGTACACCCCTTCGTCGGCATACCCGGTCCAGAAGCCGGCCCGGCCGTCCGCAACCAGGTCCCTGAGGCGGGTCCCCAAGGGGAGCCGGCGCCGAGACCGGCCGTCCGCACCGAGGATCTGCCCGGACAGCGCGTTCGCTCCCTCGTTACCGGAGAGGATGAACCCGCCGCCAGGCAAGGCGTCGAAGGCGGCCGGGTCCACGGCCACTCCGTGCAGAGTCTGTTCCACGACCCTGCCCCCGTCATTGATCACGACGAGAGCGTCGAAGGGCAGGCTCACGGGTACCGGAACGTCCCGACGGGCCCACTTGTAGGGGAAATGGACATCGGGGCAGATCAGCCAGAGAGCCCGGCCCCACGCATCGACCGTGGTGGCCAGCACCTTCCGTTCGTCGTACTGCCGAGGCAACAATGCGTAGGGACGCAGTGCCACCTTCGTCAAGAAGATCACCTCACGGGCGAAGGAACGCGACGCGTTCATGATCACACGTTCGCCGCCGGGCTCAATCGCCCAGCGCGCTCGGCTCCCGCAGCGGCCGACCGCTGCACTTCGACCCGGCCGACTACCGGGGCCCGAACGCCGGGAACGGCATCACTCGGCGATCTCCGTGTGTGCCGGTCCTGAGTCGTAACGGTCGAGAAACTCGTTCGACGGGAGGTCGAGCGCATGGAGTTTGGAGAACACCTCCGTACCCGCGCCCACCTCCTCGTCGACGTCGGAGATCCGGTAGGCCTGCATCAGGTCGAGTACTTCGAAGTCGCTCTCCCCCGCATACTCGGCCGACTCACGCTCAGCCAGTTCGAGGGCATCGTCGAGGGAGCGCGCCCGGAACAGGACGACGCGCTCCTCGTAGGGGCGGTCCTCCCAGGTCAGCCATCGGTAGAAGGTTCTGACGCTGTACCACGCCTTCGGCTCTTGTTTCATCGCCGGTCTGCCATATCCGCCATGCCCCTCGCGCTCGCTACGGCTTTGATCAGGCGGTATTCCGGGTCTTCCTCGTCCGGTTGCAGCACCTCGAGCTGTCGTCCGGCTACGTCGCACACCATCATCGACCGCTCCACCACGATCTCGACGCTGGTGGCGGGTACGCCGAGCCGCAGGTCCGAGACGGTGCCGTCAGCGGTGGTCAGGAAGGTGCCTTCAGCCCCCACCGTCAGGGTCGCGCGGTGCCGACGTCCGCCTGTGTTGCGGAACCGTGCGTCGCACCTGATGCGGACGGCTTCCCCTCGGCTCAGAGCGGCGATCGTCCGGGAACGGCGCATTCGGCGCCAGAGTCGAGCTATTTGGTAAAAGACCCAATGGGCCAGGATCACGTAGAACATGATGAGGAGGATCGTGTCCCACATGTGCATCTCCTGCGGCGCAATCATCCAAGAAGCCACAGGGCCCACAACTCACCCTGGGATCATCTCACGGCCCCACTTTGGCCCCGGCTCGGCCGTGGTGATGCGGTGGTGGAGTGTACGGCGGCGGGAGTCCGCGATGGCCGCGCGTTCCGCCACTGCTGTCACCGCCCTCCTCAGGACCGGGTCCGTGAGGGTGGGGAACTCCGTGGCCATGGCCGAGTTCAGGGATTCTTCGGATTCCAGGGCTGCGGACAGAAGTGTGTCGGCGGTTTGGTGGGGTGTCGCGCGTAGGGCTTGGGAGGCCGTCCTGTCTCGGGGTTGGAGGACGTACCAGAAGGCTGGCGGGAGGGCCACTCCGCCGGAGACCGTGAGGTGACGGGTGGGGGGTACTCGGGGGTGGCGGGGTGAGTGGTGGCCGTCCTGTTCCCAGAGGAGGGTGCCGTCGGAGGTGTAGGCGCGTACTCCGGTTCGGGTTTGGGCCTCCGCCAGGACTACGTCCTCCCCCTCAGGGGCTTCCGGTGGTGCCCACAGGGCCCACGGCTCCTGGCCCTTGCGGTCGATCGTGAAGCGGGCCGTGCGGCCGTCCACGCTCTCGAGGAGGTAGTGGTCGGGGGCGTGCTCGGGGTGGTCCGTGCGGAAGGAGATCCTGGTTCCCAGCAAGCCGTCGCGGGTCCCCAGAGGCGAGGCCGGTAGGCCCTTCGGGAGTGGGGCCAGTTGGAGGGCTTCCGTCGCCAGGGTCGTGTCCGAGTCGGTCGGGGCGCTCAGGAAAGCCGGGAGGGGCGTCACCGCCTCGCGTTCGCCCGTGCGCGGGTGGACCGTCCGCCACGGCTGCTTGGCGAAGACCGCGTTGGTCCAGATCGTGGAGCCGTCGCCGAGTTGGAGTTCGTCGCTGTCGATGCCCTGCTTGCCACCGGGGCGCAGGACCCCCGTGCCGCCGTGCCGGCCGCCGCCGTCGGCGGTTTCGAACTGGAAGCCGTACGCGCCGTCCAGGCTGCCGCCGTACGGGACCAAGCCGCCGACCTCGTCGGGGGCGAAGGGGTCGTCCGGGTGGTCGGACCAGATCGCGGTGTCGCAGTAATACGGGTTCGGCTTCGCCGTCCAGCTCACCAGGAACGAACCGCCCACGTAGTGCACGGCGAACATCGTCGCGTCGTCCGGGATCGTGTAGCGGCAGGAGGCCCGTACGCCGTCCGGGGCCACGGCCACGGCGCGGTGGCGGCCGAAGACCGTCAGGACCGGCCATGTGGACGTCACGCCCGACACCCCTGGCAGGGGGCCGCCCTCCCCTTCCGCGGCCTCTGTCGCTTCCGTAGCGAAGTCCTCGTAGATTCTTTCCAGCGCGGGCCACGCCAGTTCCTCCGGCAGGCCCGCCGTGAGGGAGCGGCGCAGTGTGCCGGCCGTACTCGCTCCGGCGAGGGCGTCGGCGATGCCGTCCAGGGCTTCCACCGTCGGCGCGTCCAGGAGGAGTTCGAGTTCCGTCAGGGCTTCCTCCGCGCCCGCCATCCCGCCGGCCGCAACGGTGGCGACGAGCTTGTCGACTCTGGCGGCCACGTGGCGGGCGATGCCCTTGTTGCCCGGCAGCAGCGTCACCGCCGTACCCGGCCTTCGCCGGCGGTCCATGAACCCCTCGGGGAGCAGAGTCGCGTGGACCGTCTCCTCCAGCCGTGGGCCGAACACCGGGTCGGCCGCGAGCGCTTGGAGGTCGCGTCGGGAGCGGTCACCCCAGAAGCGCATCCTGACCTGCGGTCCGGGATCGACCACCTCCACCCCGGCCGCCAGGCACGCGTCCAGCACGTCCGCGTCGAAGCCCTGGTAGTGGTGGCGGGTGGTGTGGACGGTCAGCGGGTCGCCGCCCTCCGCCCGCAGGCGGGGGCCCAGTCGCTCCACCAGGTCGCAGAGTTCGGCCGGCAGCTGCTGCCGGGCCACGCCCCCGCCGCTCTGGGCCGCGTACTGGTACATGCGCACGAAGTTCCCGACCCAGTGGCGCAGGCCGCCCTGCGGTACCACCCGCCCAGACTCCATGCCCTCCGTCGCGCCCGAGGCGATCAGCATCCGCAGCCACGCCCCGCCGTCCGTGGCGCCGTCGGGGAAGATGCCGAGGAGGCCGGTCGCCACCGTGTCCGTCGGCCGGTTGGTACGGAGGAGGGTGGCGGCGGCGTTCAGCAGCGCGTCCGGGACCGCCTTGTTCCGGGTGACGGCGAGGAGTTCGCCGACCAGCCTCGCGGCCTCCGCGTCTCCGTGTCCGGCCGCCTTCGCCGAGGCCTTCACGCGGCGCACGAGGTCGGCCGGAAGGTCGGCCGGTGAAGCCGTCCAGGCGGTCAGGAAGGTGTCCAGGGCCGCGTGCGCGGCGGCGGGCTCGGACGTCTCGGCGAGGAAACGCTGGTGGGCCGCGAACTCCTTGGCGGGCATGGCGCCGCCCCGGGCGAACAGCAGGGCGTTGGCCCTGCGGTAGCCGGGGTCCACCGCCAGCTCGTGCTCGACCTCGGCCGCCCGCGCGGCCGCGTACGCCCGTCCGCCCGGCCTGCCGCCGTGGCCGATGAGCCGGTGGCCGACGGTGTCCCAGAACCACGGCAGGTGCGCCGGCGGCAGACGGCGGGCACGCACCGCCATCGCGTCGACGAACCGGCCCGGCTTGCTCCAGGAACGGTTGAATTCCGTGCCCATCTCCGCGACCAGGTCTCGCGCCGCACCGGCCATGTCGGGGTCGTGGGCGTCGGCCCAGTCGGCGTACGTGGTCGACACGTGCGCCCCTGTGGCGGTGGGCAGCAGGGCATCCAGCGAGACGGTCATGATCCCGATCGTCCCACGCCCCACTGACATCGAGAGGGGAGGGAGCGCATACCCCTGCGAACACGCCGAGCCCCCGGCGCGCAGCGCCGCTCGTGCGGGGCGATGGCAGAGTGAGCGGTGTTGCCAACAGGGTTCCGTCCGTGTGTGGTTCGGCCCCGCTTCCCCTGGACCGAGGAGAACCCCTTCCGTCATGCGGCTCCACCGTCCCCGGCTCCGCCTCCTCGCCGCCCTGGGTGCGCTTCTGCTCCTGCCGCTCGCCGGATGCGCCGACAAGGACCCCGCCTCTCCCCCGCCCCCGGCCAGTGCCCCGACCGCGGCACCGCCCGACGTACGGGAACGGCTGCGGGAGTTGGAGGGCTCCTACGACGCGCGGCTGGGGGTGTACGCCCTCGACACCGGCAGCGGCAGGGAGGTCGCGTACAACGACGGGATGCGTTTCCCCTACGCCTCCACCTTCAAGGCGCTGGCCGCCGGGGCGGTCCTGCGCGGCCGTAGCGACGCGGACATGAACCGGGTCGTGACGTACTCCCGGAGCGATCTGGTCCCGCCCTCCCCCGTCACCGAACGCCACGTCGGGACCGGGATGACCCTCAAGGCGCTGTGCGACGCCGCGGTCCGGTACGGGGACAACACCGCAGCCAATCTCCTCCTCGACGCGCTCGGCGGGCCCGCCGCGCTCGACGCCGTACTTGAGGAACTCGGCGACACCGTCACCCAGGTGGAGCGGCGCGAGCCGGAGCTCAACCGGTGGGCTCCCGGGGCCACGCAGGACACCAGCACGCCTCGGACCCTCGCCGCCGACCTGCGGGCCTTCGTGCTCGGCGACGCGCTCCCGCCGCCGCAGCGTGAGCAGTTGGCGGTGTGGCTGCGCACCAGCACCACCGGCGCGGAACTCGTCCGCGCCGGGGCGCCCTCCGGCTGGGTCGTGGGCAACAAGTCAGGAGCGGGCAGTACGTACGGAGCCCGTAACGACATCGCCGTCCTGTGGCCGCCGGGACGGGCGCCGATCGTGCTGGCCGTGCTGTCGCACCGGCATCGTCCCGACGCCGAGTACGACAACAAGCTGATCGCGGACGCCGCCAGGGCCGTCACGCAGGCCCTGTCCTGATCAGAGTGCCTGTGCTCGGTGGGTGATGCGGCCGTCGAGGACCGTGAGCAGGACGGGCAGGTCCGCCAGTGCCGTGGCTTCGGTCGTGAGCGGGTTGTCGGCCAGGACCGTCAGATCGGCCCGGTGGCCGACGGCGAGCCGGCCCTCCTCGTGTTCCTGGCCCGCCGCGAACGCCGGGCCCGTCGTCATGCCCTGGAGTGCGTCCAGGGCGTCGAGGGCCTGTTCCGGGCCGTGCGGGGGCTGGGTGAGGTCGCGGGTCGGGCGGCGGTGGCGGGCGCCCGCCATCACGCCCAGGGGCGGGAAGGAGGCGATGGGCCAGTCCGAGCCGAGGACGACCGTGGCGCCCGACTCGCGCAGGTCCCGGCAGCGCCACGCGCGCGAGGCGCGTTCCTCGCCCAGACGACGGGACCAGTTGTCGGTGTGGTCGGCGCGGGTGAAGTCGCAGCAGTGGGTGGGCTGCATCGAAGCGATGACGCCCAGTCCCGCGAAGCGGCGCAGGGTGTCGTCGGGAACGCTCTCGATGTGCTCGACGCGGTGCCGAACCGCCTGCCGTGCCGCGAGCCCGAGCGCGTCCCGGGTCGCGCGCCCGCCCGCGTCCCCCGCCATGTGCCCGCCCGCGGCCTGGGCCTTCTCCACCGCGTCCAGGGCGTGGCGTACCGCCGCGTCCCCGATCGCGTGCGTCGCCGTCGGCACCCCCGCGGCGTGCAACTGGGCCACCGCGCGCGTGTAGGCGTCGGGGTCGGGCCAGAACGCCTGGACGGAATCGCCCAGCCGGTCCGGGTGTTCCAGCCAGGCCGTGCCGTTGTCGATCGTGCCGTCCATGAACAGTTTCACGCCCTGCACACGCCACAGGTCCCCGCCCATGCCCTGCTGCTCGATCAGGGCGGCCACCCCTGCCTCGTCCGTGCCGGGCTGGCACCACGGCGCGACGCGCAGCCGCAGGGGCAGGTCGCCGGCCGCTTCGAGTTCCGCGTACAGCGCGAGGCTGTCGCCGTTGGCGTCCATGGCGTGGCCGCCCGTCAGGCCGGCGGCCGCCATGTCCCGCAGTACCGCGGCCAGCCGGTCACGGCGCTCCGCGCGCGAGGGCTGCGGCGCGACGCGTTCGACCAACTCGCAGGCCGCGTCCTCCAGGAGCAGGCCCGTCGGCCTGCCCCTCTCGTCGCACACGATCTCGGCGGACTGCTCGAAGACCCGCGGGCCGTCGATCCCGGCGAGTTCCAGCGCACGGGCGCTGGCGAGCGACGAGTGCGCGTCGAAGAGCTGGAGCAGCGCCGGTACGCCGTCAAGGACCGGGGCGAGCGCCGCCGCCTCGACGGGACGGTCGCCGAACACGTTCGGGTCCAGTCCCCAGCCGAAGAGCCATTCGCCCCGGTCCAGTTCCCCGACCGCCCGCGCCAGTACCTCGCGCAGGGACTCCAGGTCCGTACAGACCGAGAGGTCCAGGCCCTGCGTCAGCTCGGCACCCGATACGGGGTGGAGGTGGCCGTCGACCAGGCCCGGGACCACCACCCCGCCCCTGACGTCCACGACCGTGGTGGAACGGTCGGCCAGGGCACGGATCTCGCGGTCGCCGCCCAGCGCGACGATCCGGCCGGCGGACACCGCCACGGCGGTCTCCGGCAGGACCGCACCCGTACCCGGGTCCAGCAGCCGCGCCGACACGATGATCAGGGAACAACCCACAACAACAACTCCAAGGTGATGAGGTAAGGCCAGGGCAAGGGACCGGGGAGCCCTTGCGTCATTCGGCGCGCGTCATTCGGCGCGCGTCGGCCGCTCGCGTCAGTCCGCTCGCGTCATTCAGCCCGCGTCAGTCCGCTCGCGTCGAGGTCAAAGCCCCTTCAGCCAGGCCCAGTTCGCGTTCCGCCGTCGTCAGCGCCATGCGCGTCACCGCCTCCGGGCGGTTGCTCCGGTCGGTGTTCGCGTGGGCGCCGAGGCCGTCGAGGACGACCAGGATCTGGATGGCCGCCGTCCGCGGGGCGTCCGTACGGAACTCCCCCGCCGCCACGCCCTCGCGGATGAGGCCCTCCAGACGGTCGTCGGAGGCCCGCTCCATCTCCGCGACCCGCTCACGCAGCAGCGGGCGGTAGCGGCTCAGATGGCGCGCGTTGATCCAGAGGCGGCTGATGTCGTCGTACGCGTCACCCGTCGACAGGGCGAAGTAGCGCGCGAGGTGCTCCGTGGGCGTGCCGTCGGGGCGGTCGGCGGGCAGCAGCGCGTCCAGTTCTCCCGTGGCGGCGGTCGCGAAGGCCTCGGCGACGAGTTCCTCGGCCGAGGGGAAGTAGTGGCTGATCAGGCCGGGGCGGACGTCGAGCTCCTCGGCGATCCGCCGGAGGGTCACACACTCCAGCCCTTCGAGCAGGGCGACCCGGGCCGCGGCCTCGACGATCTCCGCGCGACGGGCCTCGGGAGTCTTGCGAATTCGTTTGCGCTGGACGCTTGACGGCATACGAGCGATGCTATTGAGTGTGCGACCAATAAGCAAGCAGGTCGGCACGACACGCATCCGGAGGGCCTCATGGCATCCACCATCCCCGACCCCCGCCCAGGCGCCCACGGCGCGCACGCCGCGCCGCCGGACACCGAGCGGGCGGGCCGGGTCGAGGTCCACGGCATCGACCACATCCCCGACACGGAACGGCACGGACGGCCCCGCGAGCTGTTCTCCGTCTGGGCCGCGGCCAACGTCAACTACCTGAGCCTGGTCATCGGCGGCGCCCTCGTCCTGATGGGGCTCAGCCTCTGGCAGGCCCTCGCGGTGATCGTCGTGGGCAACCTGTTCTGGCTGCTCACGGGCGTGCTCGCGATGTCGGGACCGGCGGCGGGCGCGCCGAGCGAGGTGATCACCCGGGCCATGTACGGGGTCCGGGGCAACCGGGTGAACAACGCGATCACCGGCTGGTCCATCTCGGTCTGCTACTTCGCCCTCAACCTGGCCGCCGCCGCGTCCGCCGCCTTCGCCCTCGTCGCCAGGACCGGCCTGCCGACGAACACGGTCGTCAAGACCGCCGTCGTACTGGTCATCGCGGCCGTCACCCTGACCATCAGCGTCTACGGGCACGCCCTGATCGTGAAGCTGTACCTGCCGATCACCCTCGCCCTCGCCGCCGCCTTCGGGGTGGTTGCGTACGCGGTGCTGCTGCACGCCGACTTCGGCTACGCGCCGCAGGACCGGCTCGCCGGGACGGACCTCTGGGCGACGCTCCTGGCCGGCGTCACGCTCATCGCCGCGGGCCCCCTGTCGTACACCACCAGTGCCGACTTCTCCCGCTATCTGCCGCGTACGGCGTCGTCGCGGGCGGTCATGGGGTGGACCGCGCTGGGCGGTTTCCTGCCGAGCGTCGTCGTCTGTTCCCTGGGGGCGCTCGCGGCCACCGCCGTCGACATGACCGATCCGCAGACCGCGCTGGAGGAGATCCTGCCCGGCTGGTTCACCCCGGTGTTCCTGCTCGCTCTCGTCCTCGGCACGATCGCGATCAACGCCCTGACCGCGTACAGCGCCGGTCTCGCCCTCCAGGCCGTCGGCATCCGCATCCGCCGTTCCCTCAGCGTCCTCGTCGACGGGGCCGTCGCCTCGGGTCTCACCCTGTACGCGCTGCTCGTGTCCAACTTCCTCGACACCGTCAGCAACGTCCTTCAGCTGACCGTCGTACTCCTCGGTCCCGCCACCGCCCTCTATGCCACCGACATCGCGCTCCGCCGCAACCGCTACGACGGGCCCGCGCTGATGGACGAGAGCCGGACCAGCCCCTTCTGGTACACCGCCGGGGTCGGACTGCCGGGCGCGCTCGCGCTCGGAGCGGGCGTCGCTTCGGCCGCGCTGTGCGTCAACACGCTGTACACCGGCCCCCTCGCCGCGGCCCTCGGCGGCATCGACCTCGCCCTGCCCGTCGGCATCGTCGTCACCTCCGCCTGCTACGCGCTCCTCCGGTCCAGGACTCCGGTCCCCGATCTACGCTGATGACTCGGGTCCGACGTGGAGATGGGGGACATCGTGTCCGGCGAGTGGATCTACACCGACTGGGTGGAGAGCGCGTCCGAGGACGGCGTGCACAGGGCGGAGACGCGCCTCGGGGTGAGAGTCCCCACCTATGAGGGCCACAAGTTCGTCCAGTGCGCGCTGTACCGGAAGACGTACGTCGTGGACGAAGGCGTTCGCCGCCTCGACCACAGCCAGCGTGAGTACGTCCCCATGGACAACAGGTTCGCGAAGCCCAAGGTCCGCAAGCTCAGTCGGTACGAGATAGTTCCCGCGGCGGGAGGACCTGCCATCAAGGGCACCTTCCGGCCGGACGGCGGTCCGGCCTCTGACGGCCTCTTCTTCGACAGCGCGGAAGGGCTCGACAATGGTGAGTACACGTTCCGGACCGCCGAAGGAACGACGACCACCTGGACGAGCGAGACCGGACAGGACATCACCCTGACCGTCCCCCAGCACCAACTCACCATCACCGTCGAGGGATCCGCACCTCGGAAACTCACGACCGCCGGCTGGTTGAACCGCGCACCGCGGTCGGACCGGGCAGCGGCGGATTCCGCCAGCCCCGACGATCTGGCCTCAGGACTCCGGGACTGGGAGCTGAGCGGGGAACCGATGTCCGACGCGAGCGCGTCGTACGCCTTTCGCGGCCCGGGACGTGGCGGCATCTACTCGGACTGGGGCCATCTCAGGGCGTGGGCCGAGCAGGAGCAGGTGGGGCGGTTCGACGGCGAGCGGCTGTCCGGTGGGGAGGTGCGGTACTACTGGGAGCCGGCCACTCGGATCGTGCGCCTGAGGGTTTCCACCCTCTACCGGGGTGACCTCTTGGAGGCGCTCCGGGCCAACCCCTGGGTGCGGATCGTCCGCGAGGGCCCGTACGGCGGTGCCTGGGCGGCGGCCGAGGGCAAGGTCGAGATTTCCGCGCCTTCGCGGGAACCGGGCGACGAGGTCGGCCGGGAGCTTCTCATCACGGCCCGGCTGAACGGCTATGCGGAGGAGCGGGTCTACCAGGAGGCCGTCGCGGAACAGGCGGCGGTGGTCCGCATGCGTGTCACGCGTCTCTACGGCGCGCATCGGCCGAAGGCCAAGCACGACGAGTGGGAGGAGCCGATGTACTGGTGATGTCCACCGACGTCGCGACCGTGCGGGCGACGTACCCATCCCGTGGAAACAGGAAGGAGGGCCCATCATGATCCTCCCGAAGGTGAGGGACCCTCGCTTCGTGACGATCCGCCGCGGAGGGACCCTCACGGATCAGGATCATCATCTCCTCGGCCTTGGGGCGGCAGCCTGCGCCGAACACGTACTTCACCACTTCGAGTCGGTCCGGCCGGAGGACCCACGGCCACGCCAGGCGATCGAGCATGCCCGCGCCTGGGCGCGTGGCGAGGTCAAGATGATGCGGGCCCGCGCGGCGGGCGGGCATGCCATGGGCGCGGCTCGAGACCTGCGTGGCGCGGCGCGGCACGCCGCGTACGCCGCCGGCCAGGCCGGAGTCGTCGCACACGTTGCCGCGCACGAGCTCGGTGCGGCCGCCTATGCGATCAAGGCCGCACGCGCTGCCGCGCCGGAAGGCGAGGGAGAGGCCGCGGGACGCCTCGAATGCCGGTGGCAGCGCGACCGGCTCCCGGAGGAGATTCGCGAACTCGTACTGGACGACCAGCGCTTGCGCAACGACATCTGCTGGTCGGTGTTCGACTCCTGAGCGCCCGGACGCGGCCCCGGCACGCCCCAGGTCTCCCGTGCGGTGAGGGCCGGGTGGGAGCGCCGTCCTCGCTTCCACCCGGCCCGGTTCATGGGGCCGTTCAGGCGGACCCGAGTGGGGCGCGGGACGTCAGGCGGGACAGGAGGGCCTCGCGGTGTGCGGGGTCGGTGGCGAGGTCGATGGCCGTCCAGGCCATGGCGAGTCCGCCGTCGAGGACCGCGCGGTCGGCCTGTGGGGTCGTGCCGTAGCGGGTGAACTCGGGGTTGTGCATGATCGTGTCGCCGGAGTCGTACCCGATCATCGGGTGGATGGTGGGGACGACGTGGGAGACGTTGCCCATGTCCGTCGAGCCGGCCCGCAGGTTCGGGTCGACGTCGGGGACGGTGCGGCCGAGGGCGCGGGCGGCGGCGAGGTAGCTGCGGCCCATCGCGAGGTCCTGGCGGAGGTCGGCGTAGTCGTTCCCGACGGTCTCCAGGGCGAGTTCGGCGCCCGTGGCGAGCGCGCCGGCCTCGAAGCAGGCACGGATCCGGGCCTGGAGTTCGGTCAGCTCCTCGGCCGTGTCGGCCCGGCAGTCGTAGTCGGCGGTGGTGTGGGCCGGGATGACGTTCGCGGCCTCGCCACCGGAGGTGACGAGGCCCGAGACGACCGAGCCGGGCCGCATCTGCTGCCGGTACGCGGCGATGGCGACCTGGGCGATCATCATCGCGTCGGCCGCGTTGACGCCCCGTTCCGGCATGGCGGCGGCATGGGCGGCGCGGCCGGTGTAACCGACCTTCCAGCTGCTGATCGCGAGCGAGGTCAGGCCGACGGAATCCTGCGGGGCGGCGTGCACCATCATCGCGGCCGCCACGTCGTCGAAGGCGCCGCCGTGCAGCATGTCGACCTTGCCGCCGCCGAACTCCTCGGCGGGGGTGCCGAGAAGCTTCACCGTGATGCCCAGGTCGTCGGCGAGCGGGGCGAGGACCAGGGCGGCGGCCACCGAGGCGGCGCCGTTGACGTTGTGGCCGCAGGCGTGGCCGATGCCGGGCAGGGCGTCGTACTCGGCGCAGATGCCGATGACGAGCCCTCCCGTGCCGGCGGTGGCGGTGAACGCGGTCGGCAGGTCGCACACGCCACGGGTCACGTCGAAGCCGGCGGCCTCCACGAGGTCGGTGATCCGGCGGGCCGAGCGGTGCTCCTCGTAGGCGAGTTCCGGGTCCGCGTGCAGCTGGTGGCTGAGGGCGAGGACCTCGTCCTGGCGCCGCGTCAGGACCGCCCGGGCGTGGTCCGTCGGGGTCGTCGTCGTCACTTGGGGTCCTCCGCGTTCTTGGGGGTGCGGTACAGCAGGGCGATCGCGGCGCCCGCGAGCGAGACGGCGACGCAGATCGTCCAGGACGTCGTGTACGCGCCGAGTTCGGGCAGGACCGCGCCGGCCGGGGTACGGGCCGCGAAGACGGTGAGGACCGCCGCCGCGCCGAGGGATCCGCCGACGTTGATGAGGAGTTCGTTGATGCCGGAGCCGACCGAGGTGCGGTCGTGCGGCACGCTCTCGACGGCGAGCGTGCGGGTGGAGTGCTGGAGGAAGCCTGTACCGATTCCCGCCACCGCCGTACCGGCAAGGAACGGCAGCATCGAGGTGTGCCAGGTGAGCGAGACCAGGTAGCCGACGGCCATGAGGACCGAGCCTGCGACGAGGGTCAGCCGGTCGGAGATCGCGGCGGCGACGGCGGGCGCGGCGAGCGCGCCGAGGGCGAGCGCCAGCAGGTTGGGGAGCATGGCGAGGGCGATCGCGAAGGGGTCGAGCCCGAGGCCGTAGCCGTGCTGGGCCGGGGCGGTACCGAGGAAGACGGGGTTGGCGACCTGGAGCCCGAGCATGCAGAAGGTGAAGGTGAGGGTCACCAGGGAGACGGTGACGACGTTGCGGTGCCGGAACATCCGTACGTCGATCATCGGCTCGGCGGTCCGCAGTTCCACCAGGACCCACAGCGCCGTGACGAGGGCTCCGCCGACGAGGCAGCCGAGGGTGCGGGCCGAGTTCCACTCCCAGCCGGGCAGGCCGCCCATGCCGAGGCCCAGCATGATCGCGACGAGGCCGAGGCAGAGCAGGATCCCGCCCGCCCAGTCGATGCGTCCGCCGGGTCGGTGGGCGGATTCGGGCAGCAGGCGCCAGGTCGCGGCGAGGGCGAGGCCCACGGCCGCGGTGGGGACCCAGAGGGCGGCGGTGGGGCTGTCGACCGTACGAGCGACGAAGCCGCTGGCCACCAGGCCGAGGGCGAGGCCGCCGACGAGCGCGGCGACCATGAAGCTGATGCCCCGGCGGCTCTCGCCGCCTCCCGCTCCCCCACCGTCCGCCGAGGCGGTGGCGCGGTTGCGGAGCATGCCGACGAGCAGCGGGAAGAAGCCGGCGAAGGCGCCCTGGAGGATCTGGCCGGTCAGCAGCACGCCGAAGGAGCGGCTCAGGCCGACGAGCACGGAGCCGAGCAGCACGATGGCGAGGTTCCAGCGCAGGACCCGCCGGTGACCGTAGAGGTCGCCCATCCGGGAGAGGACGGGCGTGAACGCCACGCTGGAGAGCAGGTTGGCGATGCTGATCCAGTTCAGGTCGGCCGCGGTCACCCGGAGGGTCTCGGTGAGCCCCTTGAGCAGCGGGGACAGGAAGCCCTGGGTGATGCCGCTGGACAGCTCGACCAGCACGACGGAGGCGATCACGGCGGCGGCGGGCGTCGCACGGACGGCGTGCGCCGCCGGTGGTCTGCGCAGTGTGCCGGTGTCCGTCATACGTATCACCTGTTCGAGGAGGGGCCCTGGGGCCGGGCGGGAGAGAGCGGGGGCGGAGGGCGCTCGGGGGGCCGGTCGTCGTCGGCCTGCCGCGTGGCGGAATCCGCACCACAATGTGGCGAGTGGGCCGGTACCCGGGCAAGAGTGGGCCCGAGAGTCGGGTGAAGGCGGCATGCGGGTGGGGGCCCGCGGCGGATTCGGGCAGGGC
Organism: Streptomyces sp. NPDC026092; assembly: GCF_040638605.1. Taxonomy (NCBI): domain Bacteria; kingdom Bacillati; phylum Actinomycetota; class Actinomycetes; order Kitasatosporales; family Streptomycetaceae; genus Streptomyces; species Streptomyces sp. NPDC026092. Next base: position 775 of record NZ_JBEZYN010000027.1, on the reverse strand, counting down.
GAGGGCGTCGAGGGTGCTTCTCGGTCATGCCGGAGACGGCGTCATGGCGATGTCGTACGGTCCGGTGGCGCCGCCCGGTCAGGGGGCGGGTCCGCCGGCGCGCGGAAGCGGAAGGAGGTGTCCTCGGTGGCCACGGAATCTTTGCCCCCGTCGGAGGGTCTGGGCCTCGACGCCCTGGACCATGCCGTGCTGCGGGCGCTGCACCGCGATCCGCGTGCGCCGTTCGCGGCCGTCGCGGCGGCGGCCGGGGTCCATGAGCGGACGGTCGCGCGACGGCTCGACCGGATGACGGCCGGCGGGAACGTGGGGTTCACGGCGGCGCTGATCCCCGAGTACCTGGGCGAGGGCGTCACGGCGGAGCTGGCGGTGCGCTGCGCGCCCCGCCGGGTGCACGAGACGGCGCTGGCGCTCGCGCGGCGGCCGGAGACGCGGTCCGTGGAGGTCGCGACCGGAGCCCTGGAGGTGTTCGTCGAGTTGAACGTGCCCGACCACGACGCGCTGCTGACCGTCGTCGACTCGGTGGTGGGGCGGATGGACGGGGTCGTCGACATCCACTCGTCCGTGGTGCTGCGGCTGCTGCTCACCGCCAGCGACTGGGCGCCGTACGACGACGAGCCGACCGACGTACGGCGCCACGCCATGGAGGGGCGGACGCTGCCGGAGCCGCTGGCCGTGGACGGCGGACGGTGTCGAACTGATCGTCGGCGTCCAACGCGACCCCCGGTTCGGCCCGGTGGCGATGGTCGGCCTCGGCGGGGTGCTCACCGAGACCCTG